>PBTQ01000085.1 GCA_002729125.1 Acidimicrobiaceae bacterium
GAACTCGTGCACAAGGCATGGGCGGCCGGTTTCCGAGCGCTCGTTGCGGTGAGCGCGCCAACGGCGTTGGCGGTCGCAACCGCCGAGCGCGCCGGGCTGCAGTTGGCTGGTTTCGCGCGCGACGGCTCGCTCGAGATCTATGTCGGTGCGTGAGTCGATACCCGCTGTTTCGTTGCTCGGTGTCCCGTACGACGCGCACTCGTCGTTTCTTCGGGGCCCGGCCGCTGCTCCGACGGCGGTCAGGGCTGCGCTCGATGGTGGATCCGCCAACTGGTGCACCGAGCGGGGGATCGATCTCGATCCGGCAAAGGGAGCCGCATGGCGGGACCTCGGCGATCTGAATCTCCCCGAGGAGGTCGAGCCGGCCTTGACCATCATCCGGGAGGCGGCCGCAGCTGCGATCGCCGACGGTGGCCGGCTGGTGTCGATCGGCGGCGATCATCTCGTCACCTGGCCACTCGTCCAGGCGATGACCGGTGAGCATGACGGGCTCACGCTCCTGCATTTCGATGCGCATCCGGATCTCTACGACGAGCTCGACGGCGACCGGTATTCCCATGCGTGCCCGTTCGCTCGGATCATGGAGGAGGGCAAGGTTGCCCGTCTTGTCCAGTTTGGGATTCGCACTATGACCCCGCACCAGCGAGCGCAGGCCGAACGCTTCGGCGTCGAGGTCCACGAGGTTCGTGAGGGCGTAGTGTCGATGCCGTCGATCGACGGCCCGGTGTACGTCACGGTCGACATCGACGTGCTCGACCCGGCGTTCGCCCCGGGCATGTCGCATCACGAACCCGGCGGTTGGTCGACTCGGCAGCTCCTGGATGCGTTGGCCGCCATTGCGCAGACCGGTGCTGTTGTCGTCGGGGCTGACATCGTCGAGATCAACCCCGAGCGTGACATCAACGGCCTGACCGCCATGGTTGGGGCCAAGCTCGTCAAGGAGCTACTCGACCTGGTCGGTGTTTCGAGCTGCTGACCTCTGTCGGAGGCGCATATCGACGATTTGTCATCGTTTCGGTTACCCTTTTCCGTGCTCCGCCACGGCGGTGTACGACTTCTGGAGGGAACACCCCATGTCCAAGCGACTTCTGCAGCTTCTTGCGCTGCTTCTCACAATCGGTCTCTTCGCTGCTGCGTGCGGCGACGACGATGGCGACAGCGCTCTCGGCCTTGTCAGCTCCGGCACGCTGACCGTTTGCACCGACGTCCCGTATCCGCCGATGGAATTCGAAGATCCTGATGCTGAGGGCGGGTTCACCGGCTTCGACATCGAGCTCATGCGCGCCGTTGCTGACGACCTCGGTCTTGGTCTCGCTGTTGCGACCCCGGGCTGGGACGCGATCACGAGCGGTCTCGCCAATGAGGCCGGCGACTGTGACATCTCGGCTGCGTCGATCACCATCACCGCCGAGCGCGAAGAGAACATCGATTTCTCCGAGCCGTACTTCGAGGGCAAGCAATCCCTTCTTGTCTCCGATGACAGCAGCGCTTCGGCCCTTGCTGATCTCAGCGCGGTTGCGGTCCAGTCCGGAACCACCGGCGAGATCTGGCTCCAGGACAACACGCCTGACGGTGTCGAGGTCGTTGCGTTCGACGACATCGGTGCGCTGTACCTTGCGCTCGAGGCCGGCGACGTCGACGGTGTGGTCACCGACCTTGTCGGCAACCAGGGTTACGTCGACGACACCGGCGGGGCGAAGGTCATCGAGTCCTATGCCACCGACGAGTTTTACGGGTTCGCCGTGCAGGAAGAGGGCGCCGAGGATCTCCTCGCTGCCGTCAATGAGTCGCTTGCCAAGTTGCGAGGCAACGGCACCTACGACGACATCTACGCCGAGTGGTTCCCGGGCGCCTGAGCCTGACCACGAGTAGTTGATCTGGTGGGGGGTCGGGCCGTAGGGTCCGGCCCCTCACTGGTTTTCACCCCATGAAGAAGCTCAAGCCGCGCCAACGCCTTTTCGTCTACCAACTCATGATGTACGGCCTTGCTGCTGTTTTCGTGTTGGTCGTGGCGACGCAAGCCGATTGGCCGAAGATCCAGAAGAACTTCTTCAACACCGAAATCGCGGCCGACATGTTCCCTGAGGTGATCACCTCGGCAGTCAAGAACACGGCGCTCTACACCGCACTGTCGTTCGTGTTGGGCATGGTGCTGGCGCTGGCATTGGCGCTGATGCGGCTCTCGAGTCTCAAGCCGTTCCGCGCTTTCGCCATCGGCTATATCGAACTCTTCCGAGGGCTTCCGGCGCTCATCACCTTGCTCTTTGTCGGATTCGGTCTTCCGATTGCGTTCAGCGGATTCCGTATTCCGGGTGGTGTGCTTGGCAGGGGCTCGGTCGGGTTGGCGCTTGTGGCCGGTGCCTACATGGCCGAGACGCTTCGAGCGGGTATCGAAGCCGTGCCGAAGGGCCAGACTGAAGCGGCTCGGTCGCTGGGCATGTCACAGACCCGCACCATGTTCACCATCATCTTGCCGCAGGCGTTCCGCATCATCATTCCGCCCCTGACCAACGAACTCGTCCTGTTGATCAAGGACACGTCGCTCTTCTTCATCTTGGGCTCCACACCGGGCACGAAAGAACTCACCAAGTTCGCTCGTGACTTCATGAACGCCGAGCGCAACGCCACACCGTTGACGGTCGTCGCCATCTTGTACCTGCTCATCACGCTGCCGTTGACCTTCCTGGTGCGGCGCCTCGAACGATCGGCGGCAAAGGCCCGATGACGCACGCAATCGATGTCCGCAATCTGCACAAGGCCTTCGGTGACCTCGAGGTGCTACAAGGGATCGACTTCACCGTCGAAACCGGTGAGGTCGTCTGTGTGCTCGGGCCATCGGGATCCGGAAAGTCCACCCTGCTTCGGTGTCTCAATCGGCTCGAGGAGCCGAACGGGGGTCAGATCCTGATCGACGGTGAGGACATGACCGACCCCGACGCCGATGTCGACCAACTCCGCACGAACATCGGCATGGTGTTCCAACAGTTCAATCTGTTCCCGCATCTGACGGTGTTGAAGAATCTCACGGTCGCCCAAACAGGCGTGCTGGGTCGCCCCAAGGCGGAGGCCATCAGTATCGCTCGCGAGATGCTTGAGCGGGTTGGGCTCTCCGATAAGACCCACGACTACCCTGCTCATCTCTCCGGTGGTCAGCAGCAGCGGGTTGCGATCGCTCGGGCGCTCAGCATGAAGCCGAAGATGATGTTGTTCGATGAGCCGACATCGGCGCTCGACCCCGAACTCGTCGGTGAGGTCCTCGACGTGATGCGCACGCTGGCCGACGAGGGAATGACCATGATGGTCGTCACGCACGAGATCGGCTTCGCGCAGGAGGTTGCGGACCGCGTCGTGTTCATGGACGCAGGCGTGGTGGTCGAGGAGGGTCGACCCGAGCAGGTGCTCGAACACCCCGCCCACGAGCGGACGAAGAAGTTTCTGCGGATGGTCTCTGAGCACTGACCGTGCCGAGTTCGATCCACTTTTCTCTGGCCCTCGTTCGTCCACCAACACCGAGTGTGGCCGGTGGCCTTCGAGCCGAGGATGGCCCCGACCCGGATTTCGCTGCGTTCGTCGACGAGCACGCCGGCTACCAGCGAGCGTTGGAAGCGGCGGGTGTTCGGGTTGAGGAGATGGCGCCTCTCGATGCGTTCCCCGATGCCGTGTTCGTCGAAGACGCGGCGCTTTGCCTCGGCTCCCACGCGATCGTGCTTCGGCCGGGCGCGCCGAGTCGGTTCGGCGAGGCGGAGGCGATCACCACCGATCTCGAGGCCCGGTTCGCGACCGTCGTTCGAGTGGGCGACGGCTTCGTCGATGGCGGCGACATCTTGGTGACTGATCGAGAGGTACTGATTGGCCTCTCTGCGCGCACGAATGCGGCCGGCGCAGAAGCGCTTGCCGCGGCGGTGGCCCCGACCGGCCGGCCGGTTCGGGTCGTGACGACCCCGCCTGGCGTTCTGCACTTCAAAACCGATTGTGCGGTCATTGGTGCCGACGTGATCTTCTCGACGGCCCGGTTGGCAGCCAGCGACTGTTTCGACGGCTACGACGTGCTCGTGTGCCCATCCGGGGAGGTAGCAGCGGCCAACATGATCAGAGTCAACGATCACGTGCTCATGCGTACTGGCTTCCCACAGACCGAGGCATTGCTTCGAGACAGCGGCTACGACGTGATCACCGTTCGAGCCGACGAAGCTGCCTGCATCGATGGAGGCTTGTCCTGCATGTCGTTGCGCTGCGCCCCCTGACGAAGGCCGTGATCAGAGCGCGAACTCGAGCAGACGTTCATAGAGCGGGAGCGCCTCGTCGAGGATTGGGCCGAGACGATCTGGTGTCGGGTGGCTTGAGGGCCGATAGGGCGAAAAGCCGGTCGAGGTGTGAACAGACGCATACCAGGCCGGCGCCCAGACGCCGTCTTCGGGTTTGGGCCCGGCCGGCCATGACAGCATCGCCTCGTCGAACTCGAGGCCGAGTCGCTCGCAGACCCGCGCGAGAACGCCGGCGGGATCTTCGAGCAAGAGGCGGGAGTCGATCACCACCGGTGAGCCGCCATCGTTCAGCACGGCATCCAGCAACTCGACCTGTTCGACGAGGCCGGTGTCGGCGAGCCCACAGTCGGGAAGCTGAACCGACAGCGACCTGAGCATGTCCCGAGGATCACGGGTGAGGAGGATGTTCTCGGTGCGGTGAAGCCAACCTCGGGGGACACCGTGGAGATGGTGAGCCATCTGTTTCATGAAGTACACGGGCGTGTCGACTGGGCCGAGGATGACCTCGTCGATCACCTCCGAGACGTCGGCGGATTGGGCGGCCACAACCTCGTCGAACATCGGGTGATCTCGGGCGGTGAGGCTGAGGTAGTGGGCGTAGAACGGCTCGTCGTACACGGCGGTGTCGGGCCGCTGCCGCCATGCGTACATCAATGCCGTCGAAACGTTCCGCGGTCCCGACCAGCATTGGATGCGGGTGATGGTGTCGGTCGCGGCGCCGGAGGGAGCGCCGGGTTGCGCGGTCATGGGGTGGTGTGGCCCGTGCTCATCGACCGGCTACCTCGGCCTCGATGGCCGCCTCGTAGAGCTCGCGCAACCGGCTCGTCATCGGGCCTTGCTCGCCGGTGCCGATCGTGCGGCCGTCGATCGTGTGGACGGGGGTGAGCCCACCAAAGGTGCCGGTGACGAAGGCTTCGTCGGCGGCGTACACGTCGGTCAGCGAAAACGCGTGCTGGTGGACCGGGATGCCCGCTGCTTCCGCGACCTCGCAGACGAGTGCGGAGGTGATGCCGTTCAGGTTGTACTGGCCGGTCGCCGTGTGCAGGCCGTCACGGTCGATGATGAAGAAGTTGGTGGCGTTGCAGGTTGCGACGGCGCCCGTCGGGTCGAGCATCAGCGCCTCGTCGGCACCCGCAGAGGTCGCCTGGATGAGGGCGATGACCTCGTGCAGTTTCGAGTGGCAGTTGAGCTTCTGGTCGAGCGTGTCGGGGGCCGGGCGACGAACGGTGGCCGTGAACAGCGATATGCCGCGGTTGCGGACGTCGGGGTCGGCCGCTTTGTGCTCGGCGATGATCACGATGTTGGGCCCGCCGATGTTGTTCGACGGATGCTGCGACGGGGTCTTCTTGTCGCCGCGGGTGATCATCAGGCGAACGTGAACGTTGTCGTGCATGTCGTTGCGCTCGACGGTTGCCCGAAGTGCGGCCTCGATGCCGTCCCGGTCGAGGCCGATGTCAAGCGCGATTGCCGCCGCGCCGGCGAACAAGCGGTTGAGATGACGATCGAGATGGGCGAAGACTCCATGGTGGAGACGGATTCCCTCCCAGATGCCGTCACCGACGAGGAAACCCGAATCGAAAACGGAGATCTTGGCTTCGTTTCGGGGAAAGAAGTCGCCGTTGATGTAAATCTCGATCGTCGCGTTGCGCTCGTCGGCGAGGGCTTGGTGCGTACTTCGGCTCATGGGCAGCACGCTAGGCGAAGCTCACCTGTGCGGCTGCCTCGACTCGGTGTTGTTGCCATGCCCGCACAGTTCCGGAGTGCATCTCAGGCGGCGGAAGCGAGGCCGGGACCGACTGGCTCGTAAGCTTGCGAGATGCTCGATCCGGTCATCACCTCCGAGGGCGTCGCTGTCGTCCATCTTTTCTGCACCCGCACCCCGGGGACTGACGACGAGGAGGTCGTTTCGGTGGTCAAGGCGGCTCAGGCCGACGACGTCCAGGTCGTCACCGTGGCGGTGCTCGGGCACAAGGCCGAACTCTGCTTCATGGCGCTGCACCACGATTCGTGGAAGCTTCGCGACCTTCAGACCGGCATAACCAACGCCGGCCTAGTCGTAGTTGACAGCTTCGTCTCGATCACCGAAGTGTCCGAGTACGCCCAGGGTGTCCCCGAAGAGATGAAGAACATGCGGCTTTACCCGGAGCTGCCGCCGGAAGGGAAGTCGGCGTGGTGCTTCTATCCGATGACCAAGCGCCGTGAAGCCGAGCACAACTGGTACCGACTCGAGTACGACGACCGTAAGGAGCTCATGTACGAGCACGGCGCGTCGGGGCGACAGTTTGCCGGCCGGATCGTGCAGCTCATCACCGCAAGCACGGGCCTTGATGATTGGGAATGGGGTGTCACGCTCTTCGGTGTGAAGATGGACGACCTCAAAGACACCGTGTACACGATGCGGTACGACACGGCGTCCGCCCTCTATGCCGATTTCGGGCCGTTCTACGCCGGAATGGTCGGCCCGGTAGACAAAATCATGGCCCGTACCGCCTGAAACGACAGGGTTTTCGGGCCATCGGCCGGGTGGCCCACGCCTCGTTCGGTGGCGGCGCTGTGGTGATCGAAAGCGGCGAAACTGTTGTTCTGGGTGATCGGCGGCTACCCTTTACCCCGCAACACGGCCCCGCGGTGCCGTGCCCCATCCACCGCGACCTATCCCAAATGGAGGGGACTTACCCATGAAGTTTTCACGCAAGCTAATGCTGCTGCTTGCCGTTCTGCTGTCGTTCTCGCTTGTCGCTGCCGCATGTGGCGATGATGACGACACCGCAGACGCCGGCAGCGGTGACTACCTCGGTGACGGCTCGCTCGGCACTGTTGTTGTTGAGCCTGGTGCTCAGGTTCAGATCCGATCGCTGAACGCGATCTCCGGCGACGTCGCCTTCCTCGGCGTCCCGAACCAGCGCGGTGTCGAAGCCGCTGTTGCCGACTTCGGCGACATCAAGGGCTTCGAGGTCACCTCGGGCGAAGGTCTCGACGACCTTTGCTCCGCTGAGGGTGGCCAGGCTGCTGCGCAGCAGATCGTCGCTGACGAGCAGGTTGTTGGTGTCATCGGCACCTCGTGCTCGGGTGCTGCTGCTTCGGCTGCTCCGCTCATCAGCGATGCTGGCCTCGTCATGATTTCGGGTTCGAACACCTCGCCCGCTCTGACATCAGACCTCGCCGGTACTGCCGGAGAGACCTACCGCCCGGGCTACTACCGCACTGCGCACAACGACCTCTACCAGGGTGCCGCTATGGCCGCCTTCGTTTACAACGACCTTGGCTATTCCACGGCTGCGGCCATCCACGACGGTGACCCCTACACCCAGGGTCTCGCTCAGGCGTTCGCCGATGCCTTCGAAGCGCTTGGTGGCACTGTCACCGGCTTCACCGGCGTGAGCAAGGAAGACACCGACATGGTTCCGGTTCTCACCGAGGTCGCGGCTGACTCGCCTGAGGCGCTGTTCTTCCCGATCTTCCAGCCGGCCGGCGATTTCATCGCTGACCAGGCCTCTGGCGTTGCCGGTCTCGAGAGCACCCAGCTCCTCGCCGCTGACGGTCTGCTGGTCGACGGCTTCATGGGGCTGCCTCAGTCCGAGGGCCTCTTCTTCTCGGGTCCTGACGTCCGCTTCGGCGAAAACCTCAACGAGTCGACCGGCAAGACCGCTGAGGAGGTCCTTGCCGAGTACGAGGCCGCCCATGGCGAGCCCCCGTCGGCTGCCTTCTGGGGTCACAGCTACGACGCGGCAGCGATGCTGCTCGACGCCATTGACGCTGCGTCTTACGTTGACGGCGATGGCAACCTCGTCATCGACCGTGCCGGTGTTCGCGAAGCGCTCAACGGCGTCAGCGGCTACAGCGGTCTGATCGGCACGATCAGCTGTGACGACTTCGGCGACTGTGGTTCGCAGAAGATCACCGTGATCGAGCACGCCAGCTCCGGCGACATCGAAGCCTCCAAGCAGGCGGTCGTCTTCGAGTACGCCCCGTAAGGGGATCGCTCCATTCGGAGCGATCGACGCTGAGCCCTCGGGCTGAGCGTTGAAACACATCGCATGACGGCCCCCGTCCGCCAAGGTGGGCGGGGGCCGTTTGCGTGCCACGTCAACACGACACGTTTCGAGGGGGAAGCGTGACTACTGCAATGCGGTCCAAAGCCGCACCGAGAACCGGTGTCGACTGGTTCCTCACATTCTTGCGAGTGCTGCTCACCGGCCTCGTGCTGTTCGGTCTCTTGGCCTTCCTCTGGCAACAGATCGATCCAGGAAACCCACTCGCCTCGGCGATCAATCCTGATGCGAACCGGCTCAGCTGGGATGCGTTCCAGGGACTCGTGATCTCAGGTCTCTCCCAGGGCGCCATGTACGGGCTGATCGCCCTGGGCTACTCGATGGTCTACGGCGTTCTCGGGTTCATCAACTTCGCCCACGGCGAGGTCTTCATGGTCGGCGCAATGACCGGCATGATCACCTCAAACAAGCTCTTTGAAGCCGGCGTCTGGGAAGACAACTTTCTCCTTGCGATTCTGATCGCCGTGCTGGTCTCGGTCCTCTGCTCCACCGTCACCGCCGTCGTGACGGAGCGGATTGCGTACCGGCCGTTGCGAGGCTCCCCCCGCCTCATCCCGCTTATCACCTCAATCGGCGTCTCGTTCTTCATCCAGAACACCTCTGCAGTGCTGCTCGGGCCGGGAGCCAAGAGCTACCCCCGCCTTCCTGATTGGCTCCGCGACGACATCGGCATCGGCCCCTTCGACATCGAGGGCAAGAAACTGCTGGTGCTCGTCGTCGCCGGGGCGTCGATGGGTGCCCTTTGGTATCTCGTCGAACGCACCAAGACCGGCAAGGCCATGCGAGCGGTTGCCGAGGACAAAGAAATCGCCTCACTGATGGGCATCGACGTCGACCGCACGATCGTCACCACCTTTGCCGTAGGCGGTGCCATGGCCGGCGTCGCCGGCATCCTCTGGGGTATCCTGTTCGGCTCGGTCACCGAGTTCACCGGGTTCCTCCCCGGCATCAAGGCCTTCTCGGCCGCAGTCGTAGGTGGTATCGGCAACCTTGGTGGCGCCATGGCCGGCGGCCTCACCCTGGGCAGTTCCGAATCACTGGCACCCCAGCTGGTGCTCGAACCGCTCGGTGTCACCGGCCACACTCAGCTCAAGGACGCCGTGGCGTTCCTCGTGCTGATCTTCGTCCTGCTGGTCAAGCCCACCGGCCTCTTCGGTGAGCGTCTCTCGTCGGAGGATCGAGCATGAGTGTGAACATGAACACCGACGAAGCTGTCGTGCTTGCATCCGCACGAGGTGCGTTCGATCAGGACTGGCGCAAGGTCGCCAACTGGGGATTGATCTGCGCTTTTGCGCTGATCTTCGTTTCTCTCACCGACATGCCCGACAAGCTCGACAAGCGCGTCATCGTGGAGCCGCTCCTCTCGATGGGCTACCTGTCACTGATCTGGATTCCGATCGCCCTCGGCAACCTCGTCACTCGCGAAGTGGTGCTCGAAGGCATGACCCAACACAAAAAGGGTGTTCGGGAACTGGTTGCTGGCTTGTCGGTCGGTGCGATCGGCGGAGCAGGACTGGCCCTGCTGATCTGGCTGCTTGACACGCGCGATCTCAGTGATCCGCTCGTCAACTGGAACGACGCCTTGCTCGAGGTGCTGAGCTTCGGTGAAGGCGTCGGCTACGGAGCGATCTTCTGGATCCTCGCATCAGCTGGTCTTGGTCTGGCCGGTGGTGCACTCCACGTGCTGCCGACGACCGCCAACCGGCTCTTGTTCGCAATCTCGCTCACGATCGTGTTGGCCGCATCGCTCGAATCGGCGCTCGACGACATCTCCGAGGGTTTCCGGCTCGAATGGCTGTTCGAAGCGCTGTTTGAGAAGAAGGGCGGCCTGTCGGTACAGGGCGCCATCATCCTCGCCGTCTTCGCGATTGCCTGGGTGCTCGTCCTGGGCGGACAGGCGAAGCGCGGACGTGCCGCAGTGACGGCCCGTCGAGAGCTGTCACCGACCAAGGTCAACACCGTTGGGCTGGCAATCATCGCCGTCGCTGCGGTTGTGCTCCCGATGTTCCTCGGTCGACTTACCAACGACCTGTTCACCAATGTAGGGCTCTTCTTGCTCCTAGCGCTCGGGCTCAACATCGTGGTTGGCCTCGCAGGCATCCTCGATCTCGGGTACGTGGCCTTCTTCGCAGTCGGCGGTTACACCGCAGCCATCATGACGTCGCCCACTTCGCCGGGTCTCTCACCTGAGCTGCCATGGTGGGTCGCGATCTTCGTTGTGGTATTCATGGCAATCGTTGCCGGGCTCTTCATCGGTGCACCTGTGATCAGGATGCGAGGCGACTATCTCGCAATCGTCACCCTCGGCTTCGGTGAGATCATCCGACTCACGGTCCGCTCTGACTGGGCCAGTGGATTCACCGGCGGCGCGCAGGGCATCCTGTCGATCCCCGGCGCCGACATCGTCGGCGTCGCCACGGTTAAGGGCACCGACCCGCAACAAGTCCTGTATCTGGTGATCGGCTTCGTTGCCATCGCCATCTATGTGAGTTGGCGACTCGAGAACTCTCGCATCGGTCGCGCCTGGATGGCAGTTCGTGAAGACGAATCGGTCGCCGAGGCGATGGGCATCAACACGGTCAACTCCAAGCTGCAGGCGTTCGTGGTCGGCGCGATTCTCGCCTCGTTCTCCGGCGCAATCTTCGCTGCGAAGGTCGGTTCGGTATTCGAGAGCTCCTTCAAAATCTTGGTGTCGATCGTGATCCTTGTGATCGTCATCGTCGGAGGCATGGGCCGCATTGCCGGGGTTGCCGCTGGCGCGCTGGTGCTCGTCGGCATCCTCGGTGGTCCCAACCAGCCGGGCCTGCTCGCTGAATTCTCCGAGTTCAAGCTCTTGATCTACGGCGCATTGCTCATCTGGATGATGCTGAAGCGCCCCGAAGGCCTGATCCCGAACGTGCGTCGGAGCCGTGAACTCCATCAGGAGGAGTTCTTGCAGGACGCCTGGCTGAAAGCGCAGGCAAACGACGACGATGACGAAGCGGCGAGTGGGGAGGTGGCGCCGGCATGAGCGAACGTCTGCTCGACATCCAGAACCTGAGCGTGACCTTTGGCGGTCTCGATGCGCTCTCCGACCTCGACTTCCATGTCGACGAGGGAGAGATCGTCTCGGTCATCGGCCCCAACGGCGCCGGGAAGACCACCTTCTTCAACATGATCTCGGGGATGGTCACGCCGACCTCCGGCGACATCATGTTCAAAGGTGAGTCGTTGCTCGGTCTCGACCCCAACCAGGTCACCGCCCGAGGCATCGCCCGGACCTTCCAGAATGTCCGCCTGTTCGCCAACATGACCATTCTCGAGAACGTCATGGTGGCCCAGCACTGCCGAACCAAGCAGGGACTCATGGGCGCGCTGTTCCAGACCGGCGGCTTCAAGCGCGAGGAGCAGGAGATCCGTGAGCACGGCGAGAAGGTGCTCGGGTTCTTCGGGAGCCGCCTGGTCGGCTACCGGTTGAACCAGCCGGCGTCGGTCCTGTCGTACGCCAACCGTCGCCGCCTCGAGATCGCCCGCGCCATGGCCACCAAACCCGAGGTCATCCTCCTCGACGAACCGGTGGCTGGTATGAACCCGAAAGAGTCCGAGGAGCTCACAGGGCTCATCGGCAAACTGCGAGACGAATGGGGTTTCACCATCGTCATGATCGAGCACGACATGGGCGTCGTTCGAGACGTGTCGGATCGCGTGGTCGTGCTCGACCACGGCGAGACCATCGCACAAGGCAGCTACGACGAGGTTTCGTCGAACCCCGCCGTGATCGAGGCGTATCTCGGTCGCCCCGCAGAGGAGGCATCATGAGCGAAGCCGGCGATTCCCCGACCCCGCTGCTCGAATTTCGCGGGATCAACACCCACTACGGCGCTGTTCACATCCTGAAAGACGTCGACCTGGCGATCTACCCAGGTGAGCTGGTCTGTTTGCTCGGCGGTAACGCCTCCGGCAAGTCCACGACGCTGAAGACCTTGCTGGGCATGGTCACCCCGACGACAGGCGAGGTCGTGCTCGACGGTGAAGTCGTCAACGACAAGCCAACGTCGTATCGGGTCGAGCGGGGCGTCACGATGGTCCCCGAGAACCGTCGCCTCTTCAAGCGTCTGACCGTCAAGGAAAACCTCGAACTCGGGGCGTACCTCCGCAACGACGACGACGTCGAATCCGACCTCGAGCGCATCTATGAGATGTTCCCTCGGGTGAAGGAGCGACTGAATCAGAAGTCCGGCACCCTGTCGGGTGGCGAGCAGCAGATGGTTGCCGTGGGCCGCGCCCTGATGGCCAAACCCCGCGTGTTGTTGATGGACGAACCATCGATGGGGCTCGCTCCAGCGCTCGTCCAGACCAACTTCGAACTGATTCAGCAGATCCACGAAGAGGGTGTCGCGATTTTCATGGTCGAGCAGAACGCCAACATGGCGTTGTCGATCGCCGACCGTGGCTGGGTTCTGCAGAGCGGGCGTGTCGTTCTGGACGACTCGGCCGAGGCACTGCTCACCAACCCAGAGCTTCGGGCCAGTTATCTAGGCGACGGCAATCGCTAGCCGAGGTTGCGATCAGGTCCGGTCTCGGGCCTGATCGATCGACTCCCACGGGGTCAACATCTCGGCGGGCATATGGAGATGCAGGAGCGCGCCAGTTGGCGACGCCATGGCCCGCTCGAACGCCGGCCCGAAGGCATCGGTCTCCCGGACTGCTTCGGCGTACATGCCGTAAGCCTGCGCGATGGCGACGAAGTCCGGATTGTCGATCGGCGTGCCGCTGATCCGCCCGGGGTAGTGGCGCTCTTGGTGGGCACGGATCGTGCCGTACATGCCGTTATCGAAGACGAGCACGATCGGCTCGTATCCGGCTTGGCGTGCTGATCCGAGCTCCTGGATCGTCATTTGGAGATCACCATCGCCGGCGAAACACACCACGGTTCGGTCGGGGTAAGCAGCTTTCGCGGCGATCGCAGCCGGTAGGCCGTAGCCCATCGTGCCGTTCTGTGGAGCCAGCAATCGGGCCTGGGGTCCGTAACGAAAGCCCTTGTTGTTCCAGACCGAGAAGTTGCCAGCACCGTTGGTGAAGATCACATC
>PBTQ01000086.1 GCA_002729125.1 Acidimicrobiaceae bacterium
CACCGCCTGATCAGCACCCGGCTCTCACGCCGGGATCGTGACCAGATCGTCGGCGTGGATGACCACCGCTGGCGAGCCAGCAGGCAAGACATCACTGCGCTGTCCGGCAACACGTCCGATTTCGGCGCGGCCGTGGCGAGCCAACCCCTTTGCGAACACCAAGCCTTCGGTGTCCACCACCTCGATGGGCGAACCCGGGTCGAACTCACCTTCCACGCTGCGAACGCCGGCGGCGAGCAGCGACTTCCCCGCCTCGAGCGCTCGACGAGCGCCCATGTCGACGACCACTCGTCCCTGAGCGACGACTGCAAAGGCAATCCAGAGCTTACGAGCTGCCAGACGAGTCTCCCGTGAACGGATGGCGGTGCCGACCCCTGGGACACCAGCGACGGCATCGGCGACGACATCCTCACGGGCAGCGTTCGCTATCACGGTGTCGACACCGGACCAGGAGGCGATCTTGGCCGCAGCAAGCTTGGAGGACATGCCGCCACTCCCCCGCACAGTTCCGGCCCCGCCGGCCATCGCCTCGGTCTGGGAGTCGATCTCGTGAATCACTTCGATAAGCGACGCCGAGTGTTCGACGCGCGGGTCGGCGGTGAGCACGCCCTGGGTATCGGTAAGCAACACAAGACGGTCGGCGTCGACCAGGTTGGCGACGAGGGCGGCTATGCGGTCGTTATCGCCCCAACGAATCTCATCATCGGCAATGGCGTCGTTTTCGTTGACGACCGGAACCACACCGAGTTCGAGGAGGCAGGTGAGTGTCTGGCGGGCGTGGAGGTACTGAGCCCGAACGATGAAGTCGTGCGGGGTCAACAGCACCTGACCGGACACGAGGTCAAAGCTCGCCAACTCAGCCCGGTAGACCTCCATCAACGCCAACTGGCCGACAGTGGCGACAGCCTGGAGTGTGGCAGCGTCGCTCGGTCGGTTCGCTCCACCGAGGCCGAGCTCGGGAAGGCCGGCTGCGATTGCACCGGACGTAACGATCACGACATCGCTTCCGCCGGCCCGCAGTGCGGCCACCTCACGACAAAGCTTCGCGATCGTGGCTCGGTTGACGGCGCCCTCATTATCGGTGATCGACGACGTCCCGATCTTGACAACGACGCGGCTCACTCGTCCTCCTCGTAGTCGAAGCTGAAGTCGCCAATGTGCACGGTGTCGCCGAACTGCACACCCGCCCGACGCAACGCAGCGTCGACGCCAAGCTGGGTGAGGCGCTGCTGGGCGAACTCCAAAGCTTCCTCATTGGTGAGGTCGCTCAGCGCCACCGCCCGGAGTGCAGCGCGACCGACCACGTTCCACGAGCCGTCGTCCAAGCGTTTGATCGAGACCTCGCTGCCCACAGGCCGGTGGATGGTGACGGCCTCTTCTTCGGGCGTGTTGAGGCGAGCCTCGCGGACGTGCTCGGTGAGCGCACCGAGCACCTGTGGCACACCGGCTCGGGTGACGGATGAGACGACGAGACCGTCGAAGTCGTGCTCCGGCACCAGATCGGCGCGTGAACCCACGACGAGACGCGGGCGATCGAGCAGGTCGGGCCGGTACGAGCCCAGCTCGGCAAGCAGAACGTCCAGCTGCTCTTGCGGCGTCACGCCGTCCCATGGGGCGAGGTCGAGCAGAACCAGCAGTACACGGGCACGTTCGACATGCCGGAGGAACTGATGGCCGAGACCCTTGCCCTCGGCCGCACCCTTGATGAGGCCCGGGATATCAGCGAGCACCATCTCGAATTTATCATCCATCCGGACAACGCCGAGGTTCGGCTCCAGCGTCGTGAACGGATAGTTGGCGATCTTTGGCTTCGCGGCCGACACCGAACTGATGAAGGTCGACTTACCGACATTGGGAAAGCCGACGATAGCGACGTCGGCCATGAGCTTGAGTTCAAGGCGCAGCCAACGCTCCTCGCCGTGCTCGCCTTGTTCGGCAAAGGACGGCGCGCGTCGCTTGTTCGACAGGAAGCGGGCGTTGCCACGGCCACCCTCACCAGCCTGAGCGGCCAGCCAGCGGTCGCCGTGGTGAACGAGGTCGACGAGCGGTTCGCAGCTTGCATGGTCGAGCACGACGGTGCCTTCCGGCACCTTCACCTCGAGATCTTTCCCGCGCGCACCGTGCCGGTTGCTACCAGAGCCATGACTGCCGTTGTCGCCTTTGCGATGGGGATGATCGCGAAAGGCCAGCAGCGATGCGACATTGCGATCGGCGACAAGCCAGATCGAGCCGCCGTCACCACCATCGCCGCCGTCAGGACCACCCTTGGCGACGTGTGCTTCACGCCGGAACGCAACACAGCCGGCGCCACCGTCGCCGCCCTTGACGTTGATGTTGCACTCATCGACGAAGTTGGACACCCCGCAAGGCTACGGTGAGCCCGAAGCGACGGGAGCAACTTTCGCCCACGCCAACCCGTTGCTCGTTCAGCATGAGTGCGAGTGCAGCCGACGCAATGCCGGCCGGACCTGGACGTTCATCCCCTCAACGACCCGGCCGACTGGCCCTTGTGCCGTGGGTCATTCGCCGCATGCAGGAGGCCGCCTAGGCTCGGCGCTCATGCAGTCCAAGCGGGATCTCACAGAGGTCGAGGCAGCGTGGGGCACGACCATGAAGGGACACGCCGAACAGGGCATCGAGCGTGCTCACCGCAACTCCCATGCGTCGGTCGCCCCCGGCAAGGCCATGGAGCGAGCAGCCCGAGAGGCGGTCGAAGAGGCAATGCTACGACCAGGGGCAACCCGCTCGCAGGGTGCCGGCGACCGACTCACGGAGGAAGCGCCGGACCAGACACGCACCTGTTTCGAGCGCGATCGCGACCGGATCCTGCACGCGGCGTCGTTCCGTCGACTCGCCGGCAAGACCCAGGTCTTCGTGTTTCCAGACGATCACCAGCGCACTCGACTGACCCATGCGCTTGAGGTCACCCAGGTCGCCCGGTCGGTCAGTTGGGCGCTTGGGCTGAATGTGCCGCTCACGGAAGCGATCGCGCTCGGGCACGATTGTGGCCACGGGCCCGGTGGCCACGCCTCCGAGGATGCGCTCGCCCCGTACGTCGAGGGCGGGTTCAACCATGCGGTCTGGGGTGCTGACGTCACGCTGAAACCGCTCAACCTCTGCTCGCAAACTCTCGATGGCATCCGAAACCACTCCTGGTCGCGTCCGGCACCGCAGACCCCCGAGGGCGAGGTCGTATCGTGGGCCGACCGCATCGCCTACGTCTGCCACGATTTCGAGGACGCGGTGACGGCCGGCGTCGTGCGGGCGAACGACTTACCCGACGACGTCCAGTCGTTCTGCGGGACGTCTCGTCGCACACAGCTGGCGGGCTTCATCGGATCGATGATTGAGGCAACCGAGCGCACTGGGCTGATCGGCATGACCCCGCAGGGCGGTGCGGCGCTTTCGGCGTTCCGGGCGTTCAACTACGAGAACATTTACCTCCGCAACGAGTCTCGCGACCAAGCCCATCGGGTCGTCACCGTGCTCCAGGCGCTGGTCGAACACCTCAGTGCCGATCCGGCCCGTCTCCCGGCGCGGCTGCTGACCGACGACAGCGAGGCAGGAGTGCGTCATGCGGCGGTGCGATGGGTCGCCGGCATGACCGATCGCTATGCGATCAACTGCGCCCGGGACTGGTTGGGCTTCGATGCCGAGGTCCTCCCCCGTGGCATCGACGCGCCGGGCTAGGCGCGCCAACGAAGCCGAGATCGGCCCTCGAAAACGACAAGAGCCTTCGCCGAAGCGAAGGCTTTATGCCGAGGTCGACCCTGCTCAGTTGGGCAGGACGTCGACCAACTTGCGTCCCCTACGGGAACCGAACTTGACCACGCCGTCAGCCTTGGCGAACAGCGTGTCGTCGCCGCCGATACCGACGTTCTCACCTGGGTGGAACTTGGTACCGCGCTGGCGGACGATGATTGAGCCAGCGGTCACGACGGTGCCGTCGTAGACCTTTACACCGAGGCGCTGGGCGTTGGAGTCACGCCCGTTCTTGGTGGAACCGCCACCCTTGGTCTTCGACATAGTTGATCAGCCCTTCGTGATGCCGGTGATCTCGATGGTGCTCAACGCTGCGCGATGGCCCCAACGCTTCCGGTTGTTCGACTTGTTCTTGTAAACGAACCCGTTGATCTTCGGGCCCTTGGCATCGTCGACGATTCGAGCGGTGACGGACGCGCCGGAAAGCTGATCCGGGGTCGCGAGCACGGTGTCGCCGTCAACGACGAGCACGGCGGGAAGGGTCAACTCGGCGCCAGGCTCACCCGCACGGTCGACCTCAAGGGTCTGGCCCTCTTCCACGCGGTACTGCTTGCCGCCGGTCTTGACTACTGCGTACATAGGTGCGTCAGGTTAGCGGGTTAGTGCAGAAATCCGGCCCGAGGAGTGGGCCGAATTCCCCGGTGCAGCATCAGTTGAGGATGCCATCGATCATGGCGTGGCCACGGCCATCACAGGAATCACACGCCGTCGTGACGGACTCGAGGAGTCCCTCGCCGATCCGTTTGCGGGTCATTTCGACCAGACCGAGCTCGGAGATATCGAAGACCTGCGTGCGGGTCTTGTCACGGGCCAACGCCTGACGGAAAGTCTTGATGACCTCATCCCGGTTCTTGGCGACCTCCATGTCGACGAAGTCGATGACGATGATGCCGCCGATGTCGCGCAGACGTAGTTGTTTCGCAACCTCCTCGGCTGCTTCGAGGTTGTTGCGGAACACCGTCTCTTCGAGCGACGACTTGCCGACGTTCTTGCCGGTATTGACATCGATCACGGTCAGCGCCTCGGTGCCTTCAATAATCAACGATCCGCCGCCCGGCAGCCAGACTTTGCGGTCGAGCGCCTTGCGGAGCTGCTCGTCGATATGTTGCCGCTCGAACAGCGGGAGCCCTTCAGCTTCCTCGTCGTAGTACTCGATGCGATCAGCGAGCGCCGGAGTGATCGCCTCGACATAGCCCTTGATTTCTTCGTAGAGCTCCTTGTCGTCGATGATTACGCCGCGGAAGTCTTTGGTGAACTCCTCACGGATGATCCGGACTGCGGCTTCTGGCTCCCGGTAGAGCAGGGCCGGAGCCTTGGTCGTCTTCGAGAGCTTTTCGATGTCGTCCCACTGGGCGAGAAGGCGAGCGACGTCGGCCTGGATCTCCTCGGCGGTGACGTTCTCCGCCGCCGTACGCACGATCACGCCGTGCTGTTTCGGCTTGGCCTTGTCGAGAATGCTGCGTAGCCGTTTGCGTTCACCGTCGGGCAGTCGTTTGGAGATGCCGTAGGTCGAACTGTTCGGGACGAGCACTACGAACCGGCCTGGGAGTGAGACCTCCTGGGTGAGGCGGGCGCCCTTGTGGGCGATCGGGTTCTTCGTGACCTGGGTGAGAATCGATTGCTTGGCCTTTAAGACGTCCTCGATGCGGGGCTGCTTTGCGCCTCGCTTCTCGCCCTTGCCTCCGCTGTCGAGATCGTCGGCGTCGTACTGGACGTCGCCGGCGTAGAGCACAGCGTTCTTGGGCGTCGCGATGTCGACGAATGCGGCTTCCATACCGGGAAGGACGTTCTGCACCCGTCCGAGGTAGATGTTGCCGTGGATCTGGCTGATGTCATCGGCAGGACGCGAGACCTGATGCTCGACCAGTTTGCGCCCCTCGAGGGTCGCGATCTGGGTGGCCTTGGGGCCGACGTTGACGCACATGAGGTACCGGCCGACGGCCTTGCCCTTGCGAGTGCGGCCACGCCGGCGCTTCAGCGTCTTTTCGTCGAGTTCGACCGCGTCGCCCGAGGTTATGGCCTCGACGGGTGTCGGGCGACCACCCTGCTTTTGCTGACCGCCCCCGTTGTTCTGGCTTTGGAGGTTCTGGCTTTGACCACCGCCCCCCTGGCCACCTCTGCCTCGGCCACGGCCACCGCGCCGACGTCGACGCTTCTTGGGCTGACCCCCGCCACCTTGGTTCTCCGCGCCGTCGCCGGTGTTTTGACGATTCGGGTTGTTTTGATCGCCGTTGCCCTGCGGGGTGGGACGGGAATCGCCGATCTTGGGGGCCGGACGGCTGTCGCCGATCTGTGGCTTGGACTCAGCGGAGGACGTGCCTCCCTGGCCTGCTTCCCCCCCGCTCTGGCGGTTGGGAGTGTCGTTCTGGGCCTGTTCGTCGGCCATGATTTTCGTCTTTCGTCGTAGAGACAACGGCGGAGATCATGCGACCCCCGCCGGTGCGGACGCGGCTGCGGCGACATTCATTGGGTCGTGGCGCTGGCCGTCGTCGGTGGTAATCCATTGGTGAACCCGGAGGACTCGGGGCTCGTTGAGCAAGGGCTCGGCAAGCGGTGGGTCAAGGGCTGACAAGAGCTCGGTGACCCGCACCGCACGGGGTTGGGTCCCGAGTTCGGTGATCAGCCGCACTCCTTGTTCGATCGGCTGATCGACGGCCAAGTCGAACACGAGGGGGCGGATGTCGTCAGTGACTTCCTTGCCCTTGCGTTCACGCGTGATCATGAGTTCCTCCGCCGCAAGGGCCGCGCCGATCGCGGCTTGCACGGTGGACTCATCAACACCACAGACGTCGATCTGCCAGGTACACGAGGTGACTGCCTGCTGCAGAGACGGCATCCGGCGGTCAACAACGACCACTCCGGTTGCGGTCATACCCACTGGCAGATGGGCACTGAGGTGGGTGGTGAGCCCCGCGAGATCGACATCCGCTCCCTGTTCGGGATCGAGATCGACATCGAGATACTCACCCTCGGACTCATGGCCGGTGGAGAGAGCAAGACCGAACGAGAGCTTCGGGCGAGGGGTGAACCCCTCGCTGTAGGCGACGGGGAGGTTGGTCCGGCGCAGCGCACGTTCCCAGATCCGAGCCACGTCGCGATGCGACGTGAACCGGATCTTGCCGTGCTTGCTGAACGCGATCCGCAACCTCACTAGCCACCGACTCCGATCGGCTTGGTGGTCTGCAGCGTGACGGGAACCGCTCCACCAGCGGACAGGTCAACGCCTGTTCCCTGGCTTCCACCCGCAGGTGGCGTGGCTGATGCCACCACGTGTTCGATCCCGTAGCCGGTGCACGCGCCGCAGTCGTAGCACGGTGTCCACCGGCAGTCCTCGAGGCCGAGTTCCTCGAGCGCATCACGCCAGTCCTGCCACAGGAAATCTTTGTGGAGACCGGCTGAGAGGTGATCCCACGGGAGCACCTCATCTTCGGTGCGGTGCCGATACACGTACCAATCGACATCGAGACCGTTGGCGGCAAGCGCCTCGAGCCAGAGATCGATGGAGAAGTGTTCGGACCACTCCTGGAATGTGCCGCCGTGGCGCCACACGTACTCGATCACGGCACCGAGTCGTCGATCGCCACGGCTGGTGATGCCTTCGGCAAGCGATGCCCGGGTGTCGTGCCACTTGAGCTGCACACCCTTGGTGCCGCGCAAGTCGTTCTTGAGCAGCTCCACCTTGCGGCGAAGCTCTTCCTCGGTGTTTTGCCCGAACCACTGGAACGGGGTCTGCGGCTTCGGAACAAAGCCGCCAACCGAGACGGTGACCGAGGCCGAGGAGTTGTACTTCTTCCCCAGCTCGACACAGTTGCGGCCGAGTTCAGCGATGCCCAGCGTGTCTTCGTCGGTCTCGGTGGGAAGACCCGTGAGGAAGTAAAGCTTCATGCGACGCCAGCCCTGGCTGTAGGCCGATTCGACAGCGCCGTAGAGATCTTCATCACGGATGAGCTTGTTGATGACCTGACGCATGCGCCAAGAGCCGGCTTCGGGGGCAAAGGTGAGGCCGGTGCGACGGGCTCGCTGGAGTTCGGCAGCGATACCGACGGTGAAAGCATCGACCCGCAGCGACGGCAGGGCCACCGACACCTGGCCCACGCCTTGATTGGAAACGGTGTCGGCGACGACCTTCTCGATTCCAGAGAAATCGGCGGTAGAGAGCGACGTGAGCGACACCTCGTCATACCCGGTGCGCTGGAGGCCCTCAGAGATCATGCGGCTGACCTGCTCGGCCGGGCGCTCGCGCACCGGACGGGTGATCATGCCCGCCTGGCAAAAGCGACACCCGCGCGTGCAACCACGGAAAACTTCGACGGCGAGGCGATCGTGGACGACCTCGGTCATCGGGACGAGCTGCTGCTTGGGGTACGGCCAATCAGCAAGGTCGGTGACCGTGCGCTTTTCGACCTTCTCGGGCACGTCGGGGTACCTAGGAGTGACGGCAGCGAGGAACTCGCCGTCGTATTCGACCTCGTACATCGATGGGACATAAACGCCCTCGATCTTCGAGAGCTCTCGGAGCAGACCTTCGCGGGTGCCGGCGTTCTTGCCGTTGCGCTTCCACTCGCCGACGAGGTCAGTGATGTCGCCGATGACTTCTTCGCCATCGCCGAGCACGACCAGGTCGACGAAGTCGGCGATCGGTTCAGGGTTGTAGGTGCAGTGGCCTCCAACGGCGATGAGTGGATCGGCATCAGCACGCCGGGCCGAGTGGATGGGCACGCCGGCGAGATCGATGCAGTTGACGAGGTTCGTGTAGGTCAACTCGGCCGAGAGGTTGAAGGCGACGACGTCGAACTCGGCGGCCGGTTTGTGGGTGTCGACCGAGAATAACGGCAGCCCCTCGCGGCGCAGAAGCTCCTCCATGTCAACCCAGGGGGCGTAGGAGCGCTCGGCAGCGGCATCGGGGCGTTCGTTGATGATCTCGTAGAGGATCTGGAGTCCGGCGTTGGGCAACCCGATCTCGTAGGTGTCTGGGTACGTGAACAGCCACGAGGTCTTGTCGGACCCGTGTTCGGGGGTCTGCATACCGTCCTCACACCCGATGTAGCGCGCCGGCTTTTGCACCTGAGGCAGGAGCGGCTCAAGGCGGGGCCAGAGATCGGTGGAGGGGGCGCCGGACGGCATCACCACAGGTTACCGGCGCGCTCCGATCGCCCGGCGAATCCACGGCCGGGGTCCGGAGGCGGTCATCACCTGTCGGCGTCGCCCACCTGCAGCACGTCCCGTGAGGCGCGATCTGCTGACCACCGGATGCCGGCTCAGGCTCGGACGTAGTCGAAGCGGCGGCGGTAGACGCCCAGAATCAGGCCGATCGCGATCATCGAGGTGAGCATCGACGATCCGCCGTACGACACGAACGGCATTGGAATACCCGTGACCGGCATCATTCCCATCGTCATGCCCGCGGACTGGAAAACCTGGAACACGAACATCGACATCACTCCCACTGCCATCAGACGGTCGAACTCCTCGGAGGCCCGGACCGCAACCCGCCAGATCCGCAGGACGACCACGGTGAACAACATGAGCAGGATTGCAGCGCCACGGAAGCCGAGCTCCTCCCCCGCCACCGAGAAGATGAAGTCGGTCTGCTGCTCGGGTACGAGGTTCGAGCTGGTCTGTGTGCCCTGGAACAAGCCGGTGCCGGTCAGTCCGCCGTTACCGATGGCGATCTGCGATTGCTCGGCGTTGTAGGCCACCCGCACGGCATCGGCGCCCAGTTCGGCGACGGCCTCGTCGTCGAGCACGAAAACCGTCAACCGGTCCTTCTGATAATCCTCGAGCACGTCGGAGGTGAAGATCGCCGTGATCGCCGTGATCGCAGCGAGCACGAGGAGCAAGATGAGCCGCATCGAGATGTTGCTCATCATGATCATTACGGCGGTGACGACGATGTAGACGAGCACTGTGCCGAGGTCAGGTTGCAACAAGATGAGACCGATCGGTACGCCGGCCAAGAGCAAGCCAGCCGCCATTCGCTGGAACCCGACACGGTCGCTGGAGAACACGGTGGCTAGCGTGACGATGAGCACGAGTTTGCCGGGTTCCGACGGCTGGAACGTGAAACTGCCGACTCGATACCAGGCCTGCGTGCCGTTGACATCAGCACCGAAAAGCAGGGTGCCGAAGAGCAAACCGAGAGTACCAATGTAGGCGACACTCACGAGGCTCCGGATTCGTTCGATGTTGACCAGCGCAGCGAACAGACCAAAGCTGGCCCCCACAACCGCAAAGAACACCTGCCGAGTGAGGAACGACGTGTCGGCCGGATCGAGTTCGGTGGCCGGGCCCCGGGTGGCCGAGTAGACCAGCAGCGCACCCATCGCTGTGATCGCCATGACCGACAGGATCAAGAGTGGGTCGACAACGAACCACCATGGGTCACGCTCTTCGCGGAAACGCCTACCAGCGGCGGGGAACGTGGTCATCCGTACACCCCTTCGCTGATCGACATCTGGCTATCGTCACCGACCAGGCCAAGAGCGTAGCGGGCAGTCTCGTTGAGCGACCGGGCGACAGGCACGGTATCGGTGGCGAGGTGTTCGAAAATTGCCGCAGCGACCGGGGCCGCGGATGCGCTGCCGAACCCGGACTCCTCCATCACTACCGCAAGCGCCACCTCGGGCACCGTGTCGAGCCCGACCGCTGATCCCGGGCGGTAAACGGGGCCGTACGCAGCGAACAAGGACGTGTCAGCCTTGCCGTCGACCTCGGCGGTACCGGTCTTGCCGGCGACCGGCCAGTTCCACACGTTGAAGTCAGCCTGACCGAACACGCGAGTGGCGGTACCGCCCGCATCCATCGTGGCACCGAGCAGGCCCTCCTCAACGGGCGCCTGAAACTCCTCGGGGATCTCCAGGTCGCGCAGCACACGTGGCCCGAACTCACGCACCGTCTCCCCGTCAGGGTCGGTAACCCGCACAGCAACATTCGGCTGATGAAGGGCACCACCGTTGGCGAAGGTCGCATAGGAGTTCGCCAGTTGCAGCGGCGTGACCAGCAGCTCACCCTGACCGATTGAAAGATTGATAGTCGCACCGGCGAACCACTGGCTCCCGTCGACAGCAAACACGCCAGCATCAAACTGGCGGTCGTAATAGTCGCGATCGGGAACGGCCCCGGAACGCTCGTACGGAATCTGCAAACCCGAATCGACGCCGAAGCCCAACTTGCGCGCCCACAACTGGATTCCCTCGTCGGGACGAATGCCATCCTCGTCAGGCTCGCTCGAACGAGTCCAGAAACCCTCACCGGCGATCTCGTAGAAATAAGTGTCGCTCGAGACCCGCAGCGCAGCCGTGAGGTCGACCTGACGGCCGCCGCCGGTGTAGGGGCTGCTGAACAGACACGTGCTCGACTCGAGCAAGCAGTTTGAGTACGTGTATGCGCCTGTGTCGAGATACCGATCGGTTGGCCGTCGAAGGCCCTCGTCGCCGAGGACACCCTCTTGCAGTGCGGCGAGGGCCGTTACCAGCTTGAACGTCGAACCTGGCGCGTACGTGCCCTGGATCGCTCGATTGAGGATCGGCGAGAAGTTGTCCTCCGACGTCAGCTCGCGGAATTGGGTGGCGGTGATGCCGTTGACGAAATCAGCCGGTTCGTAGGTCGGGAACGACGCCATCGCCAACAAATCGCCATTCCGCGAGTCGACGGCAACGACGCTGCCCGCTGCCGCGACGTTTGGCGGGTCTCCGTCTTGCAAGGTACGCGCCCGGGCGGTGGCGAGACCCGTCGCGAGTTCGTGTTCGGCGAGCGCCTGCAGGTCGAGATCAATCGACAGCCAGACATCGTTTCCCGGCACCGGTGGCACATAGTCGTATTCGCGCACAACCTTGCGGCTGGCGTCGACCTCGATGAAGCGAGTGCCGGGCACGCCACGCAACTCATCTTCGAAGATGAGTTCGACACCGGTCTTCCCGATCTCGTGGTTGAGCTGGTACGTCTTCACGTCCGGGTCTTCCGGATCGATCAGCTGGTTGCGGGCTTCCCACTCAGTTCGGGTGATCGGACCGACGTAGCCGAGCAAATGCGCAGCCGTCGTGCCGTAGGGATAGCTCCGCACGGTGCGCTGCACGACCTTGATGCCGGGAAACTGATCTTGGCGCTCGCCAAGAAACACGAGCAGCTCGGCGTTGACGTCGATCGCCACGGGCACTCGCTCGAACGGACCGTAGGAACGGTCGCCATATTGGTCGCCGATGTCACCGACCTTGGTGAGCCGCCCCGAGCGACTGATGGCGATTGCGAGTCGAAGGAACATCTCGTCGCGCTCGACCGGGTCGAGTTCGTCGACGATCCCGCGGTCGATCGTGACCACTTCAACGACCTTGTTATCGACGATGACCCGGCCGTTGCGGTCGAGGATGCGGCCCCGAGGTGCCTCCTCGTAGACCTCTTCGAGCACGTTGGTTTGGGCCCGCTGCTGGAGTTCCTCTCGCTGAGCCTCAAGTCCTTGCAGGTACCACAGCCGGGCGACGAGCCCTCCGAACAAAACGAGGGCAATGAAGGCAAAGACCCGCATCCGAAGAGCCCCGTCGATCATCGACGATCAACCTCCGCAGCGAGCGCCCACGTCATGATCGGCGCGGCGATCGGAGCGAGCACAGCGTTGAAAACACCGACGACGAGTGCGATCACGATCAGGTCAGCAGAGATCAGGCCGCCCTCCCCCACGATCGCGCCGAGCAAGGCGTAGCCGATCACACTGGCGGCACTGCCAACGGCAACCACACCGACGAGCTGGGCCCGCGTGTCGTGGAACAGCCCCTCGTTGAGCGTGGCGACGACATACGCGACTACGGCGAAAATGACCGCTGAGAGGCCGAGCGGAGTCGGCAGGTAGACGTCCCAGAGCAGGCCGGCGACGAAAGCGATGACCGGGCCTCGCTCGGGACCCACGAAGAACGCCGCGACCACTGCGACGAGGACGAGTAGCTCCGGCGCGACGCCGAAGACTCGCACGTCGACGAACACCGTCAGTTGGATGACGAGCGCCACGACGAAGACGATGCCCAGCCGGACCGGGGTGTTCACGAGCCCTCCCCGGCGGAGGTCGCGGTGGTGAGTGGGATCGACGTGCTCGGGACGGGCTCGTCGAGCGGAACTTGATCGACACCTTCGGCGA
This sequence comes from Acidimicrobiaceae bacterium, assembly GCA_002729125.1. Lineage (GTDB taxonomy): Bacteria > Actinomycetota > Acidimicrobiia > Acidimicrobiales > Aldehydirespiratoraceae > UBA11606. The sequence continues at coordinate 12,887 of PBTQ01000086.1, forward strand.
GCAGCACCGAGACGAAGCCGAGGTCGGTGATGTCGTTGGCGAGAGCGACGCGGACGTGCATGGTGAGCATGTCCTCGTCGCCAGGCCGGACCTCAACGATACGACCGAGCGGAATCTCTGCCGGGTAGCGACTCGTCGCCGCCGTGACGACAACGGTGTCGAGCGCCGGCAGCAGCAACTCATTGCCGTCCTCGGGCCATTCCAAGCCGGTATCGACGACGAAAATCGACGGATCGTTGGGGTCGACGTGGCCAAGACCGACCTCGTCGGTGTCGGCGAGTCGCACGCCGACGATCAGATCGGTGTCGGTGAGCAGCAGCACGGCCGAGGTGGTTGCGTCGACGCGCTCAACCCGGCCGACGAGCCCTGCGCCAGTGACCACTGCCATGCCGTTGTGCACGCCGTCCTGCCCACCTCTGTCGATCGTGATGACGTCGTCGTCGAAGTTTCCGACCCCGCCTCGAACCACGGTCGCTGTTACCCGGGCGAGGTCGGGGCGAACGTCGACGCCGGCTGCGGCACGCAACCGCTCAAATTCTGCTCGTTCGGCCTCGACCGCCATCTCGTTACCTTCGAGTTGCTGGATTCGCTCTGTGAGCAGGCGATTTTGTGTTTCAAGATCGTCGTAGTCGAAGACCGCGTTCCAGGCATCGGAGAACGGCGAGACGATCGCGCCCGCCACCTCGGTGATCGGGTGCAGAAGGTCGCGAACAAGCCGTTGCGCTGTTCCGAGCGGGCCGAAGCTGCTGAGGTCAAGCGAGAGCAGGGTGATCGCCGTCAACACCAGCAGGATCATGCGGTGTCGGGATTTCCCGATGGAGCGCTGGGTCAGCGCCATGGTGCGACGGCTAGAGCTCGCCCGAGCTCAGGACCACACCGCGCAGCGCTTCGAATTCCTCCAGCACCTGGCCCGAACCGGTTGCGACGGCGTACAGCGGATCCGGCGCAATCCGGATGGGCATGCCGGTTTCGTCGTGGAGGCGATCATCGATGCCCTTGAGCAGCGCTCCGCCACCGGCAAGGGTGATGCCACTGTCCATGATGTCGGCGGCGAGCTCGGGCGGGGTCTTGTCGAGGGTCGACTTCACAGCATCGCAGATCGCAGCGACAGGCTCCTCGAGTGCCTCGCGGATGTCGTTGGTGGAAACGACGATCGTGCGGGGCAGACCGCTGACGAGATCGCGGCCCCGGACCTCGGCCCGGATCTCGCGCTCGAGCGGCCACGCCGTGCCGAGCTGCATCTTGATCTCCTCAGCCGTTCGCTCGCCGAGCGCGAGGCTGAACTCCTTCTTGATGTACTGCACGATCGCATCGTCGAGCTCATCGCCACCGACTCGCGCCGATTGGCTGGCGACCACACCACCAAGCGAGATCACGGCGACTTCGGTGGTGCCACCACCGATGTCGACGATCATGTTGCCGGTCGGGTGCTGGACCGGGAGACCGGCGCCGATCGCTGCTGCCATCGGCTCTTCGATGATGTAGGCAGGCTTGCGGGCGCCAGCGAACTCGGCGGCCTCTTGCACCGCTCGCTGCTCAACGCCGGTGATGCCCGACGGAACGGCGATGACCATACGAGGCTTGGCCCACTTGCGCTGGTGCACCTTCTGGATGAAGTAGCGGAGCATCTTCTCGCAGATCTCGAAGTCGGCGATCACCCCGTCCTTTAAAGGGCGGATCGCCTGGATGTTCGACGGCGTGCGGCCGATCATCCGCTTGGCCTCATAGCCGACTGCAAGCGGCTTTCCGTCGTTGGTGTTGATGGCGACCACCGACGGCTCGTCGAGAATGATGCCTTCACCACGCACGTACACGAGCGTGTTCGCAGTGCCGAGATCAACGGCCATGTCCCGTCCGAGGACGGCGCCAAAGCTCGAAAGCAGGGAGTCTGCAACCATGAGAGTGCCTCGAGTCAAGGGGAACGGGAGCGGATGTGCGGCAGCGGAAGCCGACGGCTTCCACCGCTTGAAACGGGAGTCTACGCTGGAAAGGTCACCAAACTGCAACAGTCCGACGGGCAGTGTCCGCGTGACGACGCAAAGTGAGATTTATCGCGCGGTGGGCGGCTCTATCAGGTGGGATCTGGCGTGATCTCGACCATGGTCAGCCCAGTTCGGGAAAGAAGATGCCGATCTCGCGGGCAGCCGACTCGGCGGAGTCGGAGCCGTGGATCAGGTTTTCGGTGAACTCGGTGCCGAAATCGCCACGGATCGTGCCGGGAGCGGATTTCATTGGGTTGGTGGCACCCATCATCTCGCGAACGGTCTCCCACGTGCCTTCCGGGCCCTCGATGACGGCGACGAACGCCGGGCCACGGCTCATGAAGGCGACCAGGTCGTCGTAGAAGCCCTTGCCAACATGCTCTTCGTAGTGACGAGCGAGGGTGTCGGCGTCAAGCGTGCGTAGCTCAGCGGCAACGATCGAGAACCCCTTGGTCTCAAAGCGGCTGAGGATCTGGCCGACGAGACCTCGTTCGACGGCGTCGGGCTTGCAGATGATGAACGTGCGATTCATGGCTGCGAGGCTATCGGTCACCTGACATGGCTCGACGCTCGGCCCGTCGATGTCCTAGGACAGGCCTACAGATCTTCGGCGAGGGCGCGCACGATGCCAACAACCGGGTTCGAGCCGGCGACAACGATCAGATCGTTGTCCTCGGCCTGGTTGTAAACGTGATCGAACGCCGACTCGACATCGAAGACGGCGTCGGCCTGACCACCGGCCTCCCGCACCGCATCGGCAAGCATCTCCGCATCCACACTGCGAGCGGTGGGCGCCGTGCACGTCGCAACCAGCTGGTAGTTCGCCACCTGCAACGCCCGAGCGACGTCGACAGGCACTCGGCCGTCTTGCATCCCGAAGACGAGGTAGCGCCGGCCTGCTTGACCGAAGTCGTCGGCAATCGACTCGGCAAGTGCCTCAGCCCCCGGCACGTTGTGCGCAGTATCGACCATGATCGTGGGGCTGCGGTGCACAACCTCAAGACGCCCGGGGACGACGACCGTCCCGAAGGCCTCCTCGACCACATCGTCAGGCAACGGCGAATCGAAGAATTCCTCCACGGCTGTGAGGGCTAACGAGGCATTCTCAGCTTGGTGGGCACCATGCAACGACAAAAACACCTCGTCGTAGAGGCCCCGTGGTGTGCGTACACCGAGCAGACGGCCACCGACAGCGAGGCGATCGTCGGTGAGGTCGAACCCCTCACCGCGAACGACCGCTCGAGCTGGACCCTCGTCGAGGAAGATTGGGTGCAGCGTCTCATCGAGTTCGCCGAGCACCAAGGTGGACGCAGGCTCGATGATGCCTGCCTTCTCGGAGGCGATCGTACGACGCCATTCCCCTTCTCCAGAGCTATGGTCGAGCCCGATATTGGTGATGACGGCCACCTGTGCTGACACGACATTCGTGGCGTCGTAGCGGCCGAGCATGCCGACCTCGACGATCGCAACGTCGACCGCTTCGTTGGCGAATTCCAACAACGCAGCAGCGGTGACGGTCTCAAACCAGGTCATGGGCTCACGGCCGCTCGCCTCGACCGCAGTGAGGACCGTGCCGACGGCCTCACCGACGGCGACGGTGCTGATCGGCTCCCCGCCAAGGCGGATACGTTCGACAACCGATTCGAGGTGCGGGCTGGTGTAGGTGCCGACCCGTAGCCCCATCGCCTGGAGCAGCGACTCCATCAAGCGGCTGGTCGAACCTTTGCCGTTGGTTCCGGTGATGTGGATCACCGGATAGGCCTGCTGCGGATCGCCCAGCAGGCTCATCAACTGTTGCATGGGATCGAGTGTGAGGCCTTCAATTGCGCCGGCTCGCGGAACGATCTCGTAGTTGATCAGCGCATCGAGCCGAGCGAGCGCCTCGTCGAACTCCACGGGGTGCTAGCTGGCGCGGCGGTCAGCGCCGAGCGTGACGACCTCGGGAGCGACGTCTTCGTCGACCACACACTCGTGCGTGACAACAACCTTGGCGACATCGTCGCGGCCCGGGATGTCGTACATCGTCTCCAGGAGGGTTTCCTCAAGGATCGACCGCAGGCCACGAGCGCCGGTGTTGCGCTTGGTCGCCTCTTCGGCGATCGCGTCAAGTGCCTCGGGGGTGAACTCAAGCTCGACGTCTTCGAACTCGAAGATCTTTTGGTACTGCTTCACGAGGGCGTTGCGCGGCTCGGTGAGAATTTCGACGAGCGCATCACGCTCAAGGTGGTTGACTGCGCCGACGACCGGCATGCGGCCGATGAACTCGGGGATCAGACCGAATTTGGCAAGATCCTCGGGCTTGACGTCGCTGAAGATCGCGCCGAGATCCTTGTCTTCCGGGCGGCGAATATCGGCACCGAAACCAACGCCCTTGGCACCGAGGCGGTTCTCCACGATCTTCTCAATGCCAGCGAAGGCGCCGCCGCAGATGAACAAGACGTTGGTGGTATCGATCTGCAGGAACTCCTGATGCGGGTGCTTGCGGCCACCCTGGGGTGGCACCGCAGCCGACGTGCCCTCGAGAATCTTGAGCAGCGCTTGCTGCACGCCTTCGCCTGATACGTCACGCGTGATCGATGGGTTTTCGCTCTTGCGGGCGACTTTATCGATCTCATCGATGTAGATGATGCCGGTCTCCGCCTTCTTGACGTCGTAGTCGGCGGCCTGAATCAGCTTCAGCAAGATGTTCTCGACATCTTCGCCGACGTAGCCGGCCTCGGTGAGGGCGGTGGCATCGGCGATCGCGAACGGCACGTTGAGCATGCGGGCGAGCGTCTGGGCCATCAAGGTCTTGCCACAGCCCGTCGGGCCGATCAACAAGATGTTGGACTTCGATAGCTCAACCTCGCCATCGAGGCTGTTGCCTAGCTCGACGCGCTTGTAGTGGTTGTAGACCGCGACGGACAGGATCCGCTTCGCTTGATCCTGTCCTACGATGTAGTCGTTCAGGAAGGCGTAGATCTCGCGTGGCGACGGCAGCTCACCGAGCGAAATGTCGGAGGTGTCGGCCAGTTCTTCTTCGATGATCTCGTTGCAGAGATCGATGCACTCGTCGCAGATGTAGACGCCGGGGCCGGCAATCAACTTCTTGACCTGCTTTTGCGACTTCCCGCAAAACGAGCATTTCAGGAGTTCTCCACCCTCACCGAACTTGGCCACGAAGTCGCCCCCCCTCAGACTTCAGCTGATGGCCGTGATCGGCCCGCTGTTGTCCACCACATTACGCGTTTCGATGACCTCATCGATGATCCCGTACTGCTTTGCCTCTTGCGCGGTCATGACGAAGTCACGATCGGTGTCGGCGGAGATCTTCTCGACGGTCTGGCCCGTGTGGTGAGCCAGCACCTCTTCGAGGCTGGATTTCATTCGCTGGATCTCGGCGGCGATGAGCTCGATATCGGATGCCTGGCCCTGAGCACCGGCGTAGGGCTGGTGGATCAGGATGCGAGCGTGCGGGAGCGCCAGACGCTTGCCTTTGGCTCCTGAGGCAAGCAGCACCGCAGCAGCGGAGGCGGCCTGGCCAAAGCAGATCGTGGTGATGTCGGGCTTGATGTAGGACATCGTGTCGTAGATCGCGAACAGTGCGTTTATGTCGCCGCCCGGACTGTTGATGTAGAGGTTGATGTCCTTGTCGGGGTTCTCCGACTCTAGGTGCAGCAGCTGGGCGCAGATCAGGTTGGCGATCTGATCGTCGATCGGCGTGCCAATGAAGATGATGTTCTCCTTCAGCAGCTTCGAGTAGAGGTCGTAGCCGCGCTCACCGCGGTTGGTCTGCTCGACGACGGTGGGGACGAGATAGTTGCGGGGATTAATATCCATACCTGTCACTCTTCCTCTTCTAAGTCCTCTTCGGCACCATGGGCGGGGAATTCGAGAGCCTTGGGATCGATGGCCTCACCATCCTCGTCGACGAGTTCGACGTTTTCGGTGAGCCATTCCATGGCGGCCTGCTTGGCGAGATCGGCGCGAAGCGCCGAGATCTGACCAACCTCCGCAAGACGGGCCTTGAGTTCGTCAGGGTCCTGACCGCTCGGGCCAGCCATCTCGGCGATGGCCTCATCGATGCGGTTGTCGCCGGGCACCAGCCCCTGGAGATCAGCGACCGAACGAAGGGCGAGGTCGACCTTGACGGCCTGCTCAGCGGGCTCACGGAATTCCGCAGCCAACGTCTCGGCGGTCTGGCCGACCGCCTCGAGGTATGCGCTGACGTCCATCCCCTGCTGCTGCAGGCGCTGGACGAGATCCTGAATGCGAGCGTTGATCTCGTTTTCGATCATCGATTCTGGGATTTCATCGGTGACGAGCGCAGCGAGCGCCTCAGCGGAGTTTTGCTGCACTGCCATGTTGGCCTGCTGGATCCGCATCGTGTTGAGGCGGTCGGTCATGTCGGCGCGGAGATCCTCGACCGTCTCAAACTCGGAGTTGGCCTTGGCAAACTCGTCATCGAGGTCGGGAAGGACGGATTCCTTGACCTCCTTGATGGTGATCGAGAACTGCAGCGGTTCGTCTTCTTCGGGATCCGGGTGATCGGCGGAGAACTCGACCTCGTCGCCGGCAGAGGCGCCCCGGAGGTTCTCGTCGATCTCGGGCACGACGGCGCCCGAACCGAGGAGATAGTCGTAGTCAGTCGTGGTGAGACCGGGGACGGGCTCGTCACCGTGGGTGGCTTCGATATCGATCGTGACGTGATCCTCGTCAGCGGCTGCCCGCTCGACGACTGACAGTTCGGCGAAGTTGCGACGCAGGTTGTCGATCTGCTCGTCGATCTCCTCGTCGCTGGCGACCGGGTTCGGGATCTCGACCCGCAGACCGTCGTAGCCAGCAGCGCTGACGGAGGGCCGGATCTCGACGACGGCATCGAACTGAACGGGGCCAGCCTCTTGGCCGCCGGTGATCTCAATCTCCGGCGGGGCTACAACGTCGACGTCGTGCTCAATCACTGCCTGGGCGTAGTACTCAGGCATCGCCTCACGCAGCGCCTCTTCGCGGCCGACTGCGCTACCGAATTGCGCCTCGAGCAGGCGACGCGGCGCCTTGCCGGGACGGAAGCCCGGCATGCGGACCTCTTTCGCAATGCGCTTGAACGCGGCGCCGACGGCGACGTCGAATGTTTCTTCGTCGACTTCAACCGAGAGCTTCACACGGTTGTCTTCGAGTGTCTCCACAGTGCTCTTCATCGGAGCGCAGCCTAACGGGATGGGGTGACGCTCCGGTCTGTCGACGACCACCGAGAACACCGGGGGCTCAGCGGCGTTTCGTTCCTCTCTCAGCCGACGCTCGTCACAGACTCGGACTACGCGATCGACCGGACCGGTACGGCGGTGCGCGAGGCGCCGGCAACCCGACGCGACACCGTGGTCACGGCGCCGCTACCCTGATGTCACCTGCGGGTGTAGTTCAACGGCTAGAACCTCAGCCTTCCAAGCTGATGATGCGAGTTCGATTCTCGTCGCCCGCTCTAGAAAACGCTGGAATCGCAAGGTTCATACTGCGTCCAAACGAGTCGGAAATTCGGGCAGGTTTCGGGCAGCAAAATCTGAGTCGCCCAATGCGACACTTCGCTGGGCTGGCTCCAAGCTGCCAATCCCACCCCGGCGGAACTCAGACCTGAGCGCTGTGCAGCCCAGGCAAGGAACGGCCTTGGGTAACGATCCACACCGCCACCCTGCGCAAGCCTGGACCGTGGCAATGACCCTCCACTCCAGACTTTCGGGCCTCGCTTGCTCAGACCGCTCAACGATCGAGGGGGATGTCCTCTGAGCACCCCAGAGGAGGAGCCTTGACCCTACGACTGGCAGTCAACTCGGGGTTGGGCATATTGAAGAAACACAGAGGATTCCTGACCAGTCTGGAGCGTCGATAAGCTCGGCGCCGGCTGTGTCTCGCACCGGTCACGTTTTCGGCTTCTGGTGCGAACGTGCACTGCCATTACTTGCCGTGGTAGAGAGGCGTTGGTTGCCGGCGTTCGGTGCTTCGGGAGGCGAGTCGATGATGGCGTGGGAATCCTGGGGTCATCGATTGCGAAGCGGGCTCCTGCGGCGGTTGGCACTCGTTATGGCAGTCCTCATAGCGGCAGTTGTGCTTTCACCAACCGAAGCGCTGTCAGACTCCTCCGAAACACCAGCAGGAACCGCTCGAGGAGCGTTCGCGTCGCTCACCGCCGGATCGAGCCATGCGTGTGCGGTGCTTGACGACGCCTCCGTCAAATGCTGGGGCCGCCACACTAACGGGTCACTTGGGCTCGGCGACACGGGCAACTGGGGTGACGGCGCAGGCGAAATGGGCAACAACCTGCCAGCGGTAGACCTTGGCTCGGGTCGAACAGCCACCGCAATCGCGGCTGGTTACTACACCACATGCGCGTTGCTAGACGACGCCTCCGTCAAATGCTGGGGCCAAAACCAGTACGGGCAGCTTGGGCTCGGCGACACCAACGACCGAGGTGACGGCTTTGGCCTGATGGGCGACAACCTGCCAGCGGTAGACCTTGGCTCGGGTCGAACAGCCACAGCAATCACCGCCAAATCTAGCCATTTCTGTGCGCTGCTAGACGACGCGTCCATCAAATGCTGGGGCCGCAACGCCACAGGGCAGCTTGGGCTCGGCGACACCAACGACCGAGGTGATGGCGCAGACGAAATGGGCGAAAACCTGCCAGCGGTAGACCTTGGCTCGGGTCGAACAGCCACCGCAATCACCGCCGGTAGTGCCCATTTCTGTGCGCTGCTTGACGACGCCTCCATGAAATGCTGGGGCCAAAACCAGTTCGGGCAGCTTGGGCAAGGCGACACCCTTAGCCGGGGTGATACCGCAGACGAAATGGGCGACAACCTGCCAGCGGTAGACCTTGGCTCGGGTCGAACAGCCATCGCAATCTCCGCCGATGGGAACGTTACGTGTGCGTTGCTTGACGACGCCTCCGTCAAATGCTGGGGCCGCAACAACGAAGGGCAGCTTGGGCAAGGCGACCAACTCCGCCGGGGTGATATCGCAGGACAGATGGGCGACAACCTGCCAGCGGTAGATCTCGGCTCGGGTCGAACAGCCATCGTAATCACCGCCGGTTCGATGTTTACGTGTGCGTTGCTTGACGACGCCTCCGTCAAATGCTGGGGCTACAACGATGAAGGGCAGCTTGGGCTCGGCGACACCAACGACCGAGGTGATGGCGCAGGCGAGATGGGCAACAATCTGCCAACGGTAGATCTCGGCTCGGGTCGAACTGTGCGCACTGGTCCGTCAGCTCCGGCGCAACCGGCTCCACCAGCAGCTTCGGTGAGTGGCACAACAGCGACCGTGTCATGGCTCGCTCCTACTGGTGACGGCGGTGCAGCGGTTTCTGGGTACGTGCTGCAGTCATCCACGGACGGAGTGGTGTGGAGCGATGCGGCCAACACCACGGGCACCACCGCCGATGTGGCTGGTCTCGCGGGCGGTGACACAGTGCGGTTCCGCGTGGCCGCCGTCAACTCGGTGGGGACGAGTCCGTTCTCACTGAACAGCAATGACGTCACCCCGCCCGCAGGGATTCCCCAGCCCCCAACTTCAGTTAGTGCTGTCGCAGACGACGGACAAGCAACCGTCTCTTGGACAGCGCCCTCCGACGACGGAGGCGCAACGATCACCTCCTACACCGTGACCGCTGACCCCGGCGGTGCTCAGTGCACCACCACTGGGGCCACCTCATGCACGATCACCGGGCTCACAAACGGCACCAGCTATGCGTTTGCCGTCACCGCCGCCAACGCATCCGGCGATGGTTCCGCCTCCACCCCCTCAGACCCCATCACTGCAGGAATCGTGCCAGGAGCCCCCACCGGCATCGCCATCAGCCCCGCCAACGGTGCCATCACTGTCACCTGGACCGCCCCCACCTCAACCGGGGGAACGGCCATCACCGGCTACACAGCCACGGCTTCACCCGGCGGTGCTCAGTGCACCACCACTGGGGCCACCACATGCACGATCACCGGGCTCACAAACGGCACCAGCTATGCCGTCACCGTCACCGCCGCCAACGCATCCGGCGATGGTTCCGCCTCCACCCCCTCAGCCTCTGCAACACCAGGGGAGGCGATCGTTGCGCCGACCACGACTACCCCCACCACGACGACGGTTGCGCCAGTGGTGACACCGCCGGTTTCGGAACCGGCCGTCCCGATCTCCGACGATCCGACGTTCACCGGGTAGAGGCAGCCCGGCCTAGCAGCGGTTGCTCGGGGAGCAGTCGTCGACGACTGACACTGGATCCGAGCGCCTCCTACCGGTTCGCCGCCGCGATCCCGAATGTCGCAATGGTCCTGAACGCGCGACGTGCACCAAAAGAAACCGGTACACGTTGCGCGTTCAGGACCCTCGATGGGATCACGGGCCGGTTGAGGGCACGACGATGCGGACAACGCCACGCTTCACTGCAAAGAAAGCATGGGTGCCTATCGGCGGCGGCACTGGTGCGTTGCCGTAAGCGGGCGATCTAACTTCAGGGTTGCGCTCTTCCCGCAACCAGAACAGCTCCAGTCAGGGCGACCTGCTGTAACCCAATCGCAGGCCGACCGACTCAGGAAAAGTGTTTCTCAGCCCAACTCGGACAGGCGCACGACCGTGCACTCGGGCTTCAGAGGGTCGGTCTCGGGCAGGAGAAAGCGCCAAAAGATCGAACCCCGCTGATGCCCATCGGTGCAGAGCCAGTTCGGAAACCCCGGATCCTGGTGGCTGATGATGATCCGGTAGGAACCATCTGGTTCGTGCTCGATCTGTGCCTTGTTGAGCGCCGTCGGCAGATTTCGGTAGTCGAGGGTCTGCATGTGGACATTCCAAAGCATCACGTTGGCGAACGGGCCGGCCGGCAGCGTTCCGGTCATGACCAGCGCTTCGTCGTCTCGGAGGTCCCAGCGGCCCATCGAATAGAAGATGTCGGCCGCTCCCGGCACCGGCAGGCCCGAATCGCGGAAGCTGAACGGGGTGGCGACATCGTTGGGGGTGTTGGAGACAAATGGAACGGGCGATGGTTTGTCCGACGGGGTGCCTTGCCCAAGCGTGGCCTGGCGAAGGAAGGCGATTCCTTCAGCCATACGGGCAGCGATCATCGCGTCGTCGAGTGGCGGTGGCGGTGCTTCGTCATCAGCCCGAATGTCGAGCTCGACATGGATCGATGCATCGTTCTGCGCGGAGGTCGTCAGTTCGTAGTACGTCCGGACGACGATCGAGTGCGCGTCGGGGTGCAGTTCGACCCAGTCGCCATCGTGGGGCGTTGTGCTGAAGACGATCTCGTACGAGCCATCGTCGGCGATGGTGAAATCGCGGTCGTTTCGGTCGCCGAGGAGTGGGCCGGCCATCCCCCCATCCGCTGCCTTTCCGTGAACGGTGAACGAGGCGTAGCACTGCTCGCGAATCCGGCCCCGCACGCGGTACGTGCGGTCGCCGCGAATCCGGGCGAAGTGGTAGATCGCATCGGGATTGTCGCCCTGCAGTTTGCGGGCGGGTGAGACGATAGAGGTGAAGCGTGGATGGTCGGGGTCGCCCTCCCAGAACAACTCTGACGAGGCCGACAGCACCTGGCCGACGTAGCGAAAGGCTTCGGCGATTTCGGTCGGGTCGGTCCAGCGCTGCTCGTCGAGCACGTAGCTGTCCCTGATCTCGGTAAGCGCAGTAATCAGCTCGTCAAAGACGGCCGCTGCGGCTGGACGATCACTCATGTGTGCTCCAGTTCGACGCCGTAGTGCTCGATGTAGTCGGAAAACTGTGCTCGCAGGCTCAACTCGTCGAGGCCGAGACGGGCGGGGTCGTAACGGTGGATACCGAACTTTCCTTTGGGTTTGGACTCGAGATACACCGGGATCGACGACCGCATTGATTCGTCGAAGGGCACACCGAGTGAGGCATAGGCCTCTTCGATCGTGGCGACGGGATCAGCCATGAGCGTTCGAAAGTGCACGTCGGTGATCTGCTCGGCCGGAACTGCGCCAGCGATGCGCTGTTGCATCGCCCCACCGAGCAAAATCTCGTAGACCGCCGCCATGATCGGACCCCGAACCGACAGATCGACGTCGTCAGATCGCATCCAGTGCAGCACCCCCGTGAGGTTGGCGGACGATCCGATGAACTTGAGCGGATCTCGATGCGTGAAGATGACGAGAGCGTCGGGATACGTCTCGAAGAGTTCCGGGAGAAAGCCGAGATGCGCCGGCGTTTTCAGGAGAAAGCGTGACGGGCGACCGTCGCGGTGCTGCAGGGTCTGCAGGAATTGCCGGTGGAAGCGGTAGATCGCCTGGTTCGCTTCGACGGTGGTGCGCCCGGGCACGTCGTTGAGATCGAACATCATCGACCAGTGCCACGACCGAAATTCGGGCTGAACGAAATGGACGCATTCGCACGGGAGATCGGAACGCAGTTCATGCATCGCCTGGAAGTCGGGGTGAATGTCGGCCCAGAACTCTTGTTCCGGCTCGGAAACCTCTGCCGCAGTCCGGTCCACACCCGGGAGCGGTCCGAGCGGAAAATGCGCTTCGTGACCGACGACGGGACGGAGCCCCGGATCACGGGCGAGCAACTCGAGCAGGATCGATGTGCCGGTTCTCGGTGGTCCGACGATGAACACCGGTTCGACGATCTCTTCGTCGAAGACGTCCGGATGTGCTCGCCAGTAGTCGGCGAGACGGAGACGAGTCTGGAGGTTGCGGATGATCTCGGCTCTGGCCGAGAGGCGTCCGAGGACGGTCAGCTCGGCTCGTGCGTCAAGGTGTTCAACCAACAGCCGGTAGCCGGTTTCCCAGTCATCGTCGCTCGACGGGTCGGTGAGGCCGGTCGACTGCTGGGCAACGGCGAGCAGTTCGTCGGCATCCAGTGAAACCAGGTGGCTGGGATCACCAACGGCGTCGCCGAAGAGATTGAGTCGCCGCACCCATTCGGGGTGGGCGAGTTCGGTTGCGGTCTCCCGAGGCTGCTCATTCACATGATCTATGGCAGCACACGCGCGTCACGGCGGCCAAAACGCTTGGCGGCGCCGACGCATCACCCGGGGGCTTGAGGACGCTTACTCACTCTGGCTTACGTCTGGCGCTGGCGGCGCCAGAAATTACTCGCCGCCGGCGGCGGTCTCTGGATAGAGGTGACTCATCGAGCCGGGTTCGACGCGACACGACTCGATGTAGGCGTCGACGTCGTCCTGCTTGAGGCGGATCACTCGGCCGAACTTGTAGGCCGCCAACTGCCCCTCATCGATGAAGCGGTAGAGCGTGCGCGGCGTGATGCCAAGGCGTTCTGCAGCCGATGCAGTCGAGAGCCAGGTGATGTCGTCGGACATGCCGATGGACTCTAGCTACCTTTCGTGCTTTTCAAATGAATCTCACATGGCAGCGACCTCACCGTTGATGATCCGGTGGGAGCGGATCTCGCCGGTCGTCGGGGCGATCACGACGCGGAGGAGTATCCCGAGCGGATCGAAGCGGCCTGCGTCTGCGGTATCGACGGCCGATGGCAAGGGTTCGCCGTTCGGGTGCGAGTGGGCAATGCCGATCACCTGCTCCCCTGCGGCATCGATCGCCTGCTCAGCGGCAAGCTGTTCATGCGGTTCGAACACGAAACGAGTGGGCGACCCAGCGGCGCTCGTGATCGGCACGAAACGCTGAATTCGCCCAGTCTCAGAGCCGACGAGATAGCCGCACGCCTCATTCGGCAAACACGCCTTCGCATGAACGAGCATCTCGGCCCGCACGGTTTCGGTGACCTCCGACAGGAAGCGACCCTACCGCCACAGGTACCGTCGGCTCATGTTGTTCGAGACGTGGGGCGCCACCCAGGCAGAGATCACGGAACCCGTCGTCGGAGACGAGTTGATCCCCGACGCAACACTCGTGGCCACGCGCTCCATCGACTGCGATGCTCGCCCCGCCGAGGTGTACCCGTGGCTTGCCCAGATGGGCTTCGGAAAGGCCGGCTGGTACAGCTACGACCGACTCGACAACCTTGGCCGCAAGAGTGCCACCGAGATCGTCCCCGCGTGGCAAGTGATCGAGGGTGAACTGGTCCCCGGTGGCCCGATCGCGTTCACCGCTACGATCGCTCGTCCCAGTGAAGCATTCGTGCTTGCCATCCAACGCAACCTGCTCGACTTCACGCTTGCATTCGACCTACGACCCAAAGGCGAGGGAACCCGCCTCGTCAGCCGGGTGCGGGCACGGCTCCGCTTTCCCGGAGGCCGGGTCGTCGAGCGCTTCGGGCTTGGTCCCGGCGATGGGATCATGGTGCGCAAACAGCTCCTCGAACTGCAGAAACGCACCGCTCGCTGACAGCCCGTGCCGGTACCGTGATCGCATGGCCAAGTCGCAAAAGAAGCGTGACATCCCGGCAGGGGCGACCGCCGTCGCCACCAACCGTGTCGCGCGCCGCGACTTCGACATCCTCGACGAAATCGAGTTCGGCATCATGCTGAAAGGCAGCGAGGTGAAATCGCTTCGTGAAAGCAAGGTGCAGCTGCAGGACGCCTACGCCGTGTTCTTCCAACGGGAGTTGTGGCTCGTCGGCCTCAACATCTCGGCCTACTCCCACTCAGGCACGGCCTTCGCCCACGACAACGACCGGCGCCGCAAGCTGCTCGCCCACCGACACCAGCTCGAAAACTGGTCGAGCCGAGTCGACCGAGAGAGTCTTGCGATCATTCCGCTCGCCCTCTACTTCAAGGACGGACGAGCCAAGATCTCGATGGGCCTCGCCCGAGGCAAGAAGCAGCACGATCGCCGACAGGACATCGCGAAGCGCGACGCCGACCTCGACGCCCGTAAGGCGATATCTCGCGCCAACCGCGCCGATCGCCTCTCCAAGTACAGCTAGCCCCCATCACGGCCCCGTCGGGCGAGACGCTTCGGCAGTTCGACTCAGCGCTTGGTGCCTGCGGGGAACTCGAAGGGCATGACCCGAGGCCCCGCACCTGACCGCCGGCCCACTCCATCGGCTCACCGTCTCGCAGCGAGAACTCCGGGATGCGGTCCATCCAAACCCGAAGCGCAGTGGTCATCTGGAGCCGGGCCAGGTTCGAACCGGCGCATCGGTGGATGCCCGACCCGAACGCCACATGACGGTTGCGGGCCCGGTCGATAATGAAGGTGTCGGGATCCTCGAAGTGTTCGGGGTCGTGACATGCCGCCGGGAAGTTCATCAAGATCTTGTCGCCCCGCTGAATGTAGACGTCCTCGTTGAACTCCACGTCGTGCTCTGCCACGCGGGCCATCGTCACCGGCGCGTAGAAGCGCAGGAACTCCTCGACGGCGATTGGCATCAGTTCCGGCTCGACAGCGAGACGTTCACGGTCGGCTGGATGGGTGGCGAGGTGCCACAACGACGACCCGATCGAACTCCACGTCGTGTCGATGCCGGCGACGATCAGCAAGTTGGTGATGCCGACGACGACCTCCGGCGAGATCTTCGCATCGGGATGATCGAGCTCCATGAGCAACAGCTCGGTCAGGAGGTCCTCTTGGGGATCTTCCATCCGTTTGCCCACCTCGGCCCCGATGAAGCCAAGCAGCTCTTCACGAGTCTTCAGACGCAGTTC
>PBTQ01000087.1 GCA_002729125.1 Acidimicrobiaceae bacterium
AGCCGCCAGCCGCTGATCTTGGACTCGCCGCCTCGGCTACCACCACACCATCTTCGTCACCGATAGGACGCGGCGAAAAATTCACGTTTGAGCACTTCGTCATCGGCCCGTCAAATCGCTTCGCCCACGCTGCGGCACTTTCTGTAGCTGAAACCCCGGCAGCGAGTTATAACCCGCTGTTCATCCACGGTGACTCTGGTCTCGGGAAAACCCACCTTCTCCGAGGTATTGCCCACTATGTGGCAAGCCACTACCCGACCTATCGCGTTCGTTACGTCTCGACTGAGACCTTCTTGAACGAATTCGTCGAGGCAATCCGCACCAATACCCTCCCGGAATTCAAGCGCCGTTACCGCGACATTGATGTCCTTTTGATCGATGACATCCAGTTCATGGAGGGCAAGGACGGTCTACAAGAGGAGTTCTTCCACACCTTCAACGAACTCCATCAGAACAACAAGCAGATCGTGCTCTCATCGGATCGCACCCCTGACGCGATGCCGACGCTTGAAGACCGGCTTCGGAGCCGTTTCAAGTGGGGCCTGATCACTGATATCCAACGGCCAGACCTTGAGACCCGCCTTGCGATCCTCTCGAAAAAGGCCGAGTCAAAGACAATCGAAATCCCCCACAACGTCTTGTTGTTCATCGCTGAGAACATTACTGAGTCGATTCGTGAGCTTGAAGGCGCGCTCATAAAAGTCACCGCCTACGCCAACCTGACACAGCAACCGCTGACCGTCGACCTTGCCTCGCTCGTACTCGGCGACCTCATCACCAACAATCAAAAGAAGCCAGTCACCGCCGAACGCATCATCGAAATGACCGCAGAGATGTTCGGCTTCGAGGTCGAGCAAATTATCGGTGGCAGCCGTCGCCGCCCGCTCGTTGATGCTCGCCAAGTCGCCATGTACGTCACCCGAAACATGACGGATCTTTCGTTTCCCGACATCGGCAAGGAGTTTGGCGCTCGTGACCACACCACCGTCATGCATGCCTGTCGCAAGATCGAAGGCCGGATGGGAGAACGTCAGCAAATCTTCGACCGGGTCACTGAGTTGCAACGACGACTCAACGCCCCCTCCTGAGGATCGTGCTGGGGACAGCATGTCCATCAGTGGTGGACACCCCGGGGACGACAACCGGTTTATCCACCGTTCTAATGGGCGTCACCGCCGAGCATGTGATCGGTCAGGGACGAGGTGGGGAAACAAGATCCGCATCATTACAACGAAAAATCTGCGTCATCCACAATCCACAGGCCCTATGTACCTCTACTATCTGGATCTCAATCAACTCGGAGAAGTCGTAACACCATGAGCATGAAGTTCCGCTGCGAACGTGACACGCTCGTCGAAGCTCTTAGCGCCGCCGGTCGAGCGGTGACCACCCGCGGGGGCGCCCTCCCGGTGCTCGCTGGTGTTCGGATGGAGTTGGTCGGCGATCGCCTAACTGTGACCGGAAGCGATCTGGATCTGACGATCACCGTCGAGGTAGAGGTGGCCGGTGGCGAGGACGGTGAAGCTGTCCTTCCGTCGAAGCTCATCTCCGATGTGGCTCGTTCGCTTCGCCCAGGCGCAGTCGACATCACCATTGAGGACGAGGATGCGCGCGTCGTTTCGGCGCCTTCGGAGTTCTCGATCCGCGTGATTCCTGCCGACGAGTTTCCAGAACTGTCATCTGCCGACGGCGATGCCGTCACGCTTGATGCTTCCGCGTTTCGTGCTGCAATCGACCAAGTTGAGAAAGCCGCATCAAGCGACGATGCTCGCCCGATCCTCACCGGCGTTCTCATGGCAGCTGAGGAAGGTGGCCTTCGTCTCGTCTCGACTGACTCGTACCGTTTGTCGGTTCGTGACCTCGCTGGCACGACTATTCTCAACGAGGGCCAAAAAGTGCTCGTGCCGAGTCGTGCACTCAAAGAGCTGTCGCGTGTCGTTGGTGATGCCGACGAGATCACGCTTCGTCTCGGTGAGCGCGACGCCGGTTTCGAAGTGGGCTCGGTAAGGGTCACCACCCGGCTGATCGAGGGCGATTTCCCGAACTACCGCGGACTGATTCCGAGCAACCATCCCAACGCCCTCACTGTCGACCGCGAGACTCTGCTCGATGCCGTTCGTCGGGTTCGTCTACTTGCACAAGAATCGACTCCGGTCCGCCTGGCGATGTCATCCGAGGGGCTCGAGCTCGTTGCGGTCACACAAGATGTTGGCCAGGCCCACGAAGCGGTCGAAGCTTCGTACAACGGTGACGATCTCACTGTTGCGTTCAACCCGGAGTACCTCATCGACGGTATTGAGGTCGCTCCCGGCGACGAGATCACCCTTGAAACGGTCGACGAACTGAAGCCAGCGTTGCTTAAGTCCTCTGACGACCCCAACTTTTTGTACCTGCTGATGCCGGTACGCGTCAGCTGATCGACGCGTGAAGATTCGAAGCCTGTCGCTCACCGACTGGCGTTCGTATCGCAGTGCCGAAATATCGTTCGGCGACGGCTTGACCGCTGTTGTAGGGGAGAACGGTCATGGCAAAACGAACCTCATCGAGTCCATCGCGTGGATGTCCGGCACCGGTTCCTTCCGTGGTGCCTCTGACGACGCACTGATCCGACTTGGTGCTGACGCTGCGGTTATTCGCTCGACGATTGAAGCTGACGATGGCCGAGAGCGACTCATCGAGGTCGAGATCCCAAAAGTGGGCCGCAACCGGATCCTGATTAATCGGCAGCGGGTGAACCGGTCGAGCGAACTCCTCGGCGTCATCCAGGTGACGGTGTTTTCACCTGATGATCTCGAACTTGTCAAGGGTGGTCCGTCTCTGCGTCGCGTGTGGATTGATGCCGCAGTTGCGGCTCGTCATCCTCGAGATGCAGCACTTCGAGGTGAGGTTGAGCGGGTACTCAAGCAGCGCAATGCGTTGCTGCGAAGTGTCCACGGTCGTCTTGATGTGGATGCCGAGTTCACGCTCGACGTCTGGGATTCGAAGCTCGCCGACGTGGGAGAGCGATTGCGCACTGCTCGTCAGACAATGCTCAACGAAATGGTGCCGATCCTTGCCACGGCGTACGACGCCGTGGCGCAGCAAGCGGCAATGGTCGAATGCCACTATGAATCGTCATGGAGCGGTCCACTGGCGGAAGCACTGCTCACCAGCCGGGATCTTGACATTCGTCGCGGCGTCACCACGGTCGGTCCCCATCGCGACGAAATCCACGTGACTATCGCAGGAGCGCCCGCTCGAACCCACGCGTCCCAGGGGGAGCAGCGCTCACTCGCACTCGCACTTCGCCTCGCGGCCGACGGTGTAATTCGTACCGTCGGTGTTGCTGAGCCGGTCTTGTTGCTCGACGATGTCTTCTCTGAACTGGACCCTAACCGTGCCGCGGCGCTGCTCGAAGCCCTGCCAGAGGGGCAGAAGATTCTCACGACGGCGGCTGGCTTGCCGTCGTCGGCCCGCCCTGATCAAGTGATTCGGGTGCATGACAGCGCGTTGACTCTGGAATCACCATGACCACCAACCGGGGACCACAACGGATCGACACAAGCCTGGAAAAACTTCTGGGTAACCTCAATGCGCCATCTGTCGATGTGCTCGACATCATCTTTCGCTCTTGGTCGTCGATTGTCGGCCCTGACCTCGCAGAACACACCAAACCCGGTTCAATCGACGGTGATTTGCTGACCGTCGCGGCTGACGATCCAACCTGGGCAGCAGAGTTCCGGTGGCTCGAACGTGAGGTTGTAGCCCGCCTCGCCGAAGTGACCGGGAGCGATCGGATCCGCCGCCTTCACGTGCGTGTTTCGCGGGTTTCCTGAGGAGTCTGACTGCCACGAATCACACACCGGTAACTGGTAGGATGAAGGGACCGTGTTCAGCCCTTTCGACCAGTGCGATGTGCTCGCCCCAAGCAACGCGAAAACCCTGGATCTCGCTCGCCACAACGGAGATTTCGGGGGGTCGGAGTGAGCGGTGATGGCGGGCTGAACACCTTCGCGACGCCGTCTGATGACGCTTCACCCGCGGCCAACCAGGAGTCTCCCTTGACCACCACCGAACCGTCGTCGTATGGAGCGCAGGACATCACCGTTCTCGAAGGCCTCGAGGCCGTCCGCAAACGCCCGGGTATGTACATCGGCTCAACCGGCCCAACGGGCTTGCACCACCTCGTCTGGGAAGTCGTCGACAACTCCGTTGACGAGGCGATGGCCGGTTACTGCAGCCGTATCGACGTCTCGATTCTTCCCGACGGTGGCCTCGAGGTTCGTGACGATGGGCGCGGCATCCCGGTCGGAAAACACCCCAAGTACGAAGATCTCACTGCTGCCGAGGTCGTACTCACCGTTCTGCACGCCGGCGGCAAGTTCGGTGGGGATGGCTACAAGGTGTCCGGCGGTCTCCATGGTGTGGGTATCTCGGTGGTCAACGCGCTCTCGGCACGGGTCGAGGTCGAGATAGATCGAGACGGCAAACGCCATTCGATGTCGTTCGGCGATGGTGGTGAACTCAAGGATCGCCTCACCGTTACTGGTGACGCTCCGACCAACGCCAACGGGACACCTCGCACCGGTACCACCGTTCGGTTCTGGCCCGACGGTTCGATCTTCGACGAGACCGACTACCGCTTTCAGACCCTGCAGGAACGCTTTCAGATGATGGCGTTTCTCAACCGCGGCCTCGAGATCCGTGTTCGTGATCAACGCCCTGATGCAACCGTTGAGACCGACGATCCCGATGGGTGGTTCAGCTTCCAATACGACGGCGGGATCATGGATTTCGTCACTCACGTGAACTCCTCCAAAGAGGCCTTGTTCCAGGCAGTCGGGTACTTCGCAGGCGCCGAGACCATCGATGACAATCCGCACGAGGTCGAGATTGCGTTCCAGTGGAACACCGGTTTCAACTCCGACGGTCTGCACAGCTTCGCCAACGGCATCTCCACCCTTGAAGGTGGCATGCACGAGCAGGGATTCCGCACGGCGGTGACCCGCACGGTCAACAATTACGCACGCGACAAAGGCCTGCTCAAGGAAAAGGACGACAACCTCACGGGTGAGGACATCCGTGAAGGCCTTACGGCGATCATCTCCGCTCGCATCGGCGAACCACAATTCGAAGGTCAGACGAAGTCGAAGCTGGGTAATGTCTCGATGCGTTCGTTGGTCGAAAAGGTCACCAACGAAAAGATGGCTGAGTGGCTCGAGGAGCACCCTGCTGAGGGCAAGGCAATCGTCACCAAAGCCAACAACGCCGCCCGAGCCCGTATTGCAGCGGCCGATGCCCGCAAGGCGATCCGCTCGAAGTCGCTGCTCGATGGTGCCGGCATGCCCGACAAGCTCAAGGACTGTTCCGCAAAAGAGCCCGAGCGTCGAGAACTGTTCATCGTCGAGGGTGACTCTGCGGGTGGTTCGGCGGTTCGGGCCCGCGATCCCGAGACCCAAGCGATTCTGCCGATCCGAGGCAAGATCCTGAACGTCGAGCGAGCCCGCGTCGACAAGATGCTGAAGAACAACGAAGTCCAATCGTTGATCACGGCGATCGGTGCTGGATTTGCGGACGACTTCGATGTCACCCAAGCCCGCTATCACAAGGTGATCCTGCTAGCCGACGCCGACGTCGACGGCAGCCACATCCGCACACTGTTGCTGACTTTCTTCTTCCGGCAGATGCGCCCCCTGGTCGAAGCCGGCTACGTCTACATCGCCCAACCGCCGCTTTACAGCACGAAGGTTTCCACCAAGGAGACGGTGTACCTGAAAGACGATGTGGCGAAGGACGCTTTCATGGCCGAGCGTCCCAACTACACCAAGGATTTCCAGCGGTTGAAGGGTCTTGGCGAGATGGACTGGGACGAATTGCGCGAAACGACGATGGACGTCGCCAGCCGTTCCCTGCTGCAGGTGTCGGTTGAGCAGGCAGCGATCGCCGATGAGGTCATGTCGATCCTCATGGGGGACGACGTCGAACAGCGCAAGCACTTCATCGTCACCAACGCACGCGAAGTCCGGAACTTGGACTTCTGAGGGGCTGAACAATGAGCGACGTGCCACCTATCGACATCGACACCGACGACGACAGCGACGAACCTGACGACATCACGGTCATCGAGATTCAGGAGGAAATGGAGTCCTCCTTCCTCGACTATGCGATGTCGGTCATCATTAGTCGTGCGCTTCCGGACGTGCGCGACGGTCTCAAGCCCGTCCACCGTCGGATCCTTTGGGGAATGTTCGACCAAGGGTTCCGGCCGGATCGCAACTTCGTGAAGTGCGCCCGCGTCTCGGGTGATGTTGCTGCTCGTTTCCATCCGCACGGCACCTCGGCGATCTACGACGCGCTGGCGCGCATGGCACAGCCGTTCTCACTGCGTCACCCGTTGATCGCCTTCCACGGCAATTACGGCTCGCCTGAAGATCCGCCTGCCGCCGACCGTTACACCGAATGCCGGCTCAGTCCGTTGGCGATGCAGATGCTCGCCGACATCGACGAGGACACCGTCGACTTCGCCGATAACTATTCGGCCGAATTCCAAGAGCCGACGGTTCTGCCGGCTCGCTTCCCCAACCTGCTGGTCAACGGGGTACAGGGCATTGCCGTCGGCATGGCCACCAATATTCCGCCGCACAACCTCGACGAGGTTTGTGCAGCGGTGGTGCACTTGCTGCGGAACCCCGGCGCCACGGTCGATGACCTGATGGAGTTTGTTCGGGGGCCTGATTTCCCGACAGGCGGTCAGATCCTCGGTCGTGTCGGGATCGAATCCGCCTATCGCACAGGGCGCGGTTCGGTGAAGATGCGGGCCAAGGTTGAGATCGAGGAGAAGGGCCAGACCCAGTCGATCGTCGTCACCGAACTGCCGTATCAGGTCTCGGCTGGTGCCGTCGCTCGCAAGATTGCCGAGTTGGTCAACAATCGAGAACTCGACGGCATTCGCGACATCAACGATGAGTCGTCCGGCGACGACACCCGCTTCGTGATCACGCTCAAGCGCGACGCCAATCCCGAGGTCGTGCTCAACAACCTTTGGAAGGCCACGCCCCTACAGACGAGCTTTGGTGTCAACATGGTTGCCCTCGTCGGTGGCGTGCCTCGCACGCTCAACCTGCTCGACGCGCTGCAGGCCTATGTCGATCATCAGATCGATGTTGTCACCCGCCGCTCGCAGTACCGCCTTGATATCGCCGAAAAGCGACTGCATATAGTCGGAGGTCTCATCAAGGCCCTCGACCTCATCGATGAGATCATCGCCACTATCCGCGCAAGCGAGGATCGTTCCGCTGCTCGAGAAGCGCTCATGGCCGGCATCACCCCTGAGGTTGGGGGAGAAGCTGTCGCCTTTTCCGAAGTCCAGGCCAACCACATTCTTGATATGCAGCTTGGCCGTCTTACCCGTCTCGGTCGTGCCGATCTGGAAACGGAACGGACCGAGCTCACCGAGACGATCACGGGTTTGCAGGAGATCCTCGGCGACGAACACAAGCTCCGGGAGGTCATCGTCGACGAGTTGGGCGAGGTGCGCGAGACCTTTGCCGAGCCCCGCCGCTCGAGCCTAGAGATCGATCCAGGTGAGTTCGACATCGAGGATCTCATCGACGACGACCCACTGGTGTTCACGATGACCGCCACCGGTTACGTGAAGACCACACCCGCCGAAGAGTTTCGAGCGCAGGGCCGCGGCGGTCGGGGGATCGCTGGAGCCAAACTTAAGGACGAGGACACGATCACCCAGATGATCCAGACGTCCGCGCACTCGTACCTGTTGTTCTTCTCGACTCGCGGGCGGGTCTATCGACTTAAGGCTCACGAGGTCCCGGTTGCCAGTCGCACGTCGCGTGGCACGGCGATCGTCAATCTCCTACCCCTACAGGAGAGCGAGACGATCCAGGCGATCATCGATACTCGCGATTACGAGACGATGCGCTACCTGTTCTTCGCCACTGCTAGGGGCCGGGTGAAGAAGACCCGCTTCAACGCCTACGACTCCTCACTGAAGGCCGGTCTCATAGCCATCAAACTCAACGATGATGACGAACTCGTTGAGGTCATCCCCACCAACGGTGTCTTCGACATCTTGCTTTCAAGTCGATTTGGTCAGACCATCCGGTTCAAAGAAAGCCAGGTTCGTGAGATGGGCCGGAACGCAGCCGGCGTTATCGGCCTGAAGTTCAAGAAGGCCAGCGACGAACTCGTCGCCTGCGACATCGCCAGAGATGGCGCCACGCTTTTGCACATCACCGGGCAGGGATTCGGCAAGCGAACGTCCGTCGATGAGTACCCGACGAAGGGCCGCGGCGGAAAGGGTGTGGTCGGTATCAAGATCGTCGACGAAAAGGGCCCGGTCGTGGGCACGCTCGTGGTCGACGACGATGATGAAGTTCTCGCGGTCACCCGGCAAGGCGTCATGATCCGCACTCGTGCGGACGACATCTCGATCCAGGGCCGGTCGGCGTCTGGTGTGAAGGTGATTTCACCCGACGACGACGACGAGGTTGCTTCGATTGCCCTCGTCAGCGTCGAGGACGATGACGAGCTTGAGGACGAGGCCCAGATGGAGGACGAAACCGCCGCCGAAGCCGACGACACCTGATCGTCGGGCTGAACCCGCCCCCGGCACGAGTTCGCCGTCAACGCGATGAACTGGGCCTGTCCCGGAGGAGGTTGATCCGTGTCGGACCACGGCCGGGATCGGGGCGAGGCACTTCCCTGGATGATGGTCATGGCGGCGGCAATGACGTTGGTCGTCGTTGCGGTGCGCCCGGCGATCGTGGTGAACTACGCGGCACGAGGCCGCACGGCTGCCGATGCATCTGCGTTGGCGGGTGCCGCGGCGGGCGAGCCAGCGGCGAGAGACCTCGCCGAGCGCAATGGCGCCGAACTCCTCTCGTTCGAGCACACGTAGCGCGGCGTGTGGGTCGAGGTGCGGGTCGGCGACGTCCATACTCGGGCCGAGGCGTCGGCATCGACCGTGTGGGTGCGTAGTTCGGGGTAATGCGGCCAGACTGCTGCGGTGGTCCTGCCATTCGCCGAGGTCGTGCCGACGACCCTCTTCCATGCCGAGCCGTTCCGGTGGCGGGTCGCGTCGCGAGCGCTCACGACCGATGCCTGGTTGCAGTTCGATCCCGACGATCTTCCCGGCGACCTCGCAGAGAAGGCCCGCATCCTTGCCTCAGGCGCAGACGCGTTGGTCACCGCACCCGGCTCGGAAGCTGCGTGTGAGGAGGTCCGTGATCTGGTCGCGGCGGTGCTGGGGGAGGAGCTCGACGGCCCTGGTCACCCGCTGGAGATTGCGGCTCGTCGGATTCACGAGGATCTCGTGGTGATGGAGCGGCGCGACGGTGCCTGGGTTATGACCGCCGGGGTCGTGTGCTTTCCCACCCGGTGGCGTCCAGCCGAGAAGATCGGCCGCACGATGGCCGTCATCCACGAGCCGGTACCGCGCTACGACGACATCGCCCCCGCCGTCGATCGTTTCTTCGATCGTCTCCAATCGGGTCGACTGGCGTGGCGGGCGAATTGGTCGGTGGTCGGTGACGCAGCGTTGCGTCTTGAGGCCAACGATCGCCAGGCCCCTCGATCGCTTCCCGCCGATCCCGATCGCGATCTGCTTTTACGAGTCGAGCGGCAGACCGTGCGGCGCCTTGAACGCACCCCAAATGCGCTCGTCTTCACTGTCCGCATTCACCGGTGGCCACTCGGTGAGGTGCTCAGAGAGATCGATCAGGCGCTGGCGGCGGAACTGCGGGCGTTGCCTGCCGACGTCGCGACCTACAAGAACCTCGACCATTGGCGTCACGAGTTGGCCGCCCATCTCGACGGGGGAGGGTGAAGCGGTCGACCGGCTCGCGTCCCGTACACTGCTGTCTGCTCATGAGCGACCTTCCCGAATTTGACGATGCGATGTTCAAGCTCGCCACCGGTGAAGAGTTCGTGCTGCCCGCGGACGCCTCACCCGCTGCTACCTCGAGATCATCGAATGGTGGTGCGCCGCCGCAGGGTGTCCCAGCCGGTCTTGCGCCGGTTGGTACTCGTCCGGTCGCTCGCCCGACGTGGCGCGATAAACGCACCGCTGGCCGTCTTCGTGCTCGCAAGGTCCGTCGACTCGTCCGCCACGTCGAGCCGTGGGCGGTGCTCAAAGTCGCGCTGATCTTTTACTTCTGCCTCTGGGTGATTCTGTTGATCGCCGGGGTGATGCTTTGGAGCCTCGCCGTCAGTTCCGGCACGGTCGACAACGTTGAGACGTTTGTTACCGAGCTTTTCGCGCTTGAGAGCTTCACGTTCAATGCGGATCAGATCTTTCGTGCCAGTGCGATCGGTGGCTTGGTGCTGGTTGTCGCTGGCGCCGGCTTCACCGTCTTGATGGCGGTGCTGTTCAATCTAATTTCCGACGTGACCGGCGGTGTCCGGTTCACCGTCGTCGAGGAAGAAACCGCTCGTCCTCGGCCGAAGCGCCTTCGTCCCCGCCGCGGGATGCTAAATCGTGTCGTCGGTGGCAGTCAGTCTCAGCCTGGCGTGGTTCCCGCACCCGCGCCGGCCGGCGAACCCGATGTCGAGGCTGCCGAGCTGTCCCCCAGTGATGTCGCAACGGCAGCGGACTTTGCCCCGGAGCCGAGTGCAACAGACGAGCCCTTTCCGACCCCGGCCGAAGCCGATTTAGGTGCCGATCCCGAAATCGACGGCGCCGACGACGGGGTCGTCAATAGCGACGACGACCGCTAGCGTTGTCGGCCGCACGGGGCTATAGCTCAGTTGGTTAGAGCGCACCCCTGATAAGGGTGAGGTCGCTGGTTCGACTCCAGCTAGCCCCACGCACCACACCCCGTGACTCGGTGAGTGTGAACCCGTGCTGACGGCGTCAGGAGGCATCGTGGGCGGAGGCCTGATCACCTTGATTCGCCGAGCGTTCGTGGCCATCGGCGCCGGTATTGCCGTGGCGGCAGCGATCAGGGTTCGTGGCCACGGCGGGATCCCGCCCCAGACCGGCGGTTGGCGCGAGCTTCGCGGCGACGATTTGCGTTGATGGCGCGGGTCTTACTCTTTGGCGCCGGCGCGACCGGTGCTCGGATCGCTCGGCAGTTGCGCTCCATCGGCGCCGTCGACACGCTTGAGATCCGCGATCCCAACCTCGAACGACTTGAGCGCCTTGTCGACAATCTCGGCGACGGTGCGGTTGCGGGCCGTGGCCGCCGGATCAGCGACGGCCCAGACATCGTCGTCGCCGCCACACCGCCCGGGACCCAGCTCGGTTTGGCTCGTCGGGCGGTGCAAGAGGGCGTCGCCGTTGTCACGACGTCCAATCAGACCTCTGAGGTCCGCCGCCTGCTTGAACTCGATGACGAGGCCCGCTCCCGCGGTGTTCCGGTTGTCGTGGGCGCCGGATTCATGCCCGGTCTTAGTTGTGTGCTCGCTCGTCATGGCGCTCGTGAGTTTGATGAGGTCGACGAAATTCACGTCGCGAAGGTCGGCACCGGCGGCCCTGCCTGTGCTCGACAGCATCATCGGGCCTTGAGTTCAACCGGCATCGATTGGCGCGATGGTCGATGGATGCGTCGGGCCGGTGGGTCGGGCCGGGAACTCGCCTGGTTTCCAGATCCCGTTGGTGGTCGAGATTGTTACCGGGCTGCGCTCCCCGACGCGTTGTTGTTGGTGCCGGAGTTCGACGGAGTCCAACGCGTCACCGCTCGTCAGGCGGCCACGCGGCGAGACCGTCTTACCGCACCGCTGCCGATGCTGCGCCCTCCGCACGCCGAAGGCGGCATCGGCGCCATCCGTGTCGAGTTGCGTGGCCGGGTCGGCGTTGAGCGCCGCGTGTCGGTGTACGGGGCGATCGAGCGGCCGGCCGTGGCGGCGGGTGCGGTGGCTGCGGCCACGATAATGCACGTCCTTGCGGGCGATCTTGTGACCGGTGCTCGGGGTCTTGCTGGTCATGCCGACACCGTGGGTCTGCTCAATACGCTCGCCGACCGGGGTGTGAAGCCGGTTCGCTTCGAAGGCATCTCAACGTTCGTGTGAGGAGTGAGCGAGGTCGTTCGGCGGCCCCACTGAAACTTCAACCGCGTCGTGTCGTTACGGGCGACGTCTAAGAAATCTCGGAGAATCGCTAAAGATTGTTGTCGACCCTGCCGAAACCTTGCGTAAGGAAAATGTCGGGGGTGGTGGTCCTCGAATGGCAATCGAGAGGCCTCCGGGGTGGTGAACCAGGGCGACAACGAACAGTGGAGACGACGCACTCGACCCCGCCGAACGCGGGTGCAACCCACTGTGGGTGTGGGCTTGATGGATGTCGAGTTGGCGGCGTTGATCGAGGAACATCTTCCCTTCGTGAAAAACGTCGTCTTCCAGGTGGCCGTGCAGTTTCCCCGCCACGTCGATCGTGACGAACTCGCTCGGACGGGTGCGCTCGGGCTGGTCGAGGCGGCTCGCCGTTACGACGAAGCTCGTGGCGTACCAGTCGAGCGAGTTCGTTGCGCAGCGCATTCGAGGCGCCATCCGCGCTGCCGACTGGGCTGCCCGATCCGCACGAACGCTCGCTCGCTCGCCAACTCGAGAAGGCCGAGCAGCACCTCGCTGCGGAGTTGGGTCGAATGTCCGACAACGATGAAGTGGTCGAGGCTCTCGACATGAGCCGAGATGAGCTGGACCAACTGCAGCACCGAATGTTCCGCAGCGTCGTGCTCACCCTCGAGCACTCGACGACATACGAGGTCGAGAAAGATCTCACACTGGTCGACCCACTCGCCGACGAGCACTCGATCGAACTTTCTGCAGAGCTCGAGCTGAGCGAACTGCACAGTCACCTGCGCGACGCCGTCCACCTGCTGCCGGATCGTCACCGTCTGGTTGTGGTCGGTTCCTTCCTCGAAGGGCGTACATCTCGGGAGCTCGCCGACTTCCTCGAGATGACGGTCAGTCGTATTTTCCAACTCCGAAGCGAGGCGCTGTTGATGCTTCCGGAAGGTATCGGCGCCCAGTACGCAGGCAAGCCGTCCGATCTCTCCGGGGTCAGCGGTCGAGTTACTCGGCGCAAAGCCACGTTCGCCGAGGGTGTTGCGTCGGCGTTCGCTGATCGCATGGGGGAGATCAACCTGATTGAATCGGATGCACCTGCGCTCACGGCTCGGACGACATGAGCAGGCACACTTTTTCGCCGCGTGTGGTGTTCTTCGCACGTCGCAGGGGCCGCACCCGCATTCGGTAGGGTGGCGGTCTGTATGGGCCGCCTCTTCGCCGTATTGATTGCCGTCGTCGCCGTCTTCGTCTGCGGCTGTGGGCTTCGGCCGGCTGAGGCGCCGCTGGCCAACTCGGATGGCGAATGCCAGTCTGTCGATAGGGGCGATCCGGCTAAACTTGAGGTCGGCGTGATCCTCGAATTCGAGGACTTCGGCGCAGCCCATGTGCTGTGTGAGGTTGCTTACGAGACAAGGCCACCTGCGAGTGGGGACCACTTTCCAACCTGGCAGAACTGTGGCTTCTACACCGAGCCGATCCGTGACGAGACCGCGGTCCATTCACTCGAGCACGGGGCGATCTGGATCGCCTATGCCCCCACCGTCGACGCAGCCACCCGGGACACGATCGCGGCCGCCGTCGACCTCGACGGACACGTTCTCGCTGCGCCGTATCCGGGTCTGAAGCACCCGATCGTGCTCACCGCCTGGCAACGTCAGCTTGCGGTGATGTCGATGGCTGACCCGGCGGTCGCCGAGTTCTTCAATCAACAACTCGGCCGAGTGTCCGAGACGGCACCGGAGGCTGGCGTGTCGTGCGCGAACGCGATCGGTGTTCCGCCGGAGGATCCCGATCGTGGATTTGCCAACGCCGAAGCGTTCTTTATGGACAACTGAGCGAAGCTCAGTGAGGGCACCGCACTCAGTCGGTGAAGAGTCCGATGAGGTCGTCGTGGATCACGCCGTTCGTGGCGACACCGCTGTTGCGGTTCCACGAGTCAGGCTGTTCAACGCCGTCAAAGTTGGAGAAACGTCCACCCGCTTCGGGGATGATCACGGCCATCGGGGCGATGTCCCACGGGTTGGCGAGGGGATCGATCATCGCCTCGGCGCGGCCAGTGGCGACTAGGGCGTAGCCGTATGCGTCGCCCCACGTTCGAAATACGACGTCGCTGTCGAGTACCCGCTGCAGTGCCGCTGAGGGCCAGTATCCGAAGCCGCTGGTGGTGGCGTACGCGGCGTCGAGCGTTTCGTGTTCCGACACTCGGCACGGGGTGCCGTTGAACGTGCAGCCGAGGCCCCGGCCTGCGGCAATGGTTTCGCCAAGGGCGGGGAGGTGGATCACGCCAACCGCCGGCCCGTGGTCGTCGATGAGAGCGATCAGGGTGGCGTACAGCGGCACGCCCTTAGCGAAGGCCTTCGTGCCATCGATCGGGTCGACGACCCACCGCCGCCCGGTGCTGCCTTCGACGTCGTCGTCTTCCTCGCCGATGATCCCGTCATCGGGATGCGTCGCAGCAAGTCGCTCCCGGACCCGTGCTTCAGCGGCGAGGTCGGCGGCGGTCACCGGCGAACCATCCCCCTTGTGTTCCACGGCCAGGGCGGCGCTCTGGAACCATGCGAGTGTGCTGGTGCCGGCGTCGTCGGCGAGTTCGATCGCGAAGGCGAGATCGGTGGGATCGGCGGCTGGGCTGCTCATGGCTCGGTTTCCTCCGGCGCAGTGGTGCGTTCAAGAACGCGATGGTGGATCCAGTCGTCCATCTCGATCCAGCGTTCGATCAGCCATGCGGTGATCTCATCGTCGTTGGTCGGGACGGTCGATCGCGGATGGCGGACGGCGTGGACCTCGATGGGTCGCTTGTCGGTGATCGAGGCAATGATCTCTTTGACTGAACTCCTGCCTTCAACGCCGACGTTCGCCAAAACGATGATGTCGGCGTCCGGAGCGCCACGCATCAAGGCGAGCGTTCCTGCTGGGCGGGGAGGGAGGACGTAGCGGAGCCCGTTTGCCTTGTCGGCGAGGCCGTCTCGGCTGGACCGAAGCCGTTCGATTGCCGCCTCGTGACGTTCCTGTGTGCGGAAGGTTCCCTCGGGGAAGATCACGCAGGCGCTGTTGTCGGGCATTTCGGCGGCGAGTTGTTCGATTTGCCGGAACATTTCCGAACTCGGCGTGGACCGGTTGATCCACACATTCGGTGTGCGGTCGCCGACAAGATCCATTGCCGGGGCCCACTTGAGGTCTTCCTTGAGGGTGTAGCGGGCGAGTCGGTCGGCGTCCTCGAGCACGAGCAAGGGAACGATTGCGTCGATGTGGCTGGAGTGGCGGGCGACCATGATGCTGCGGCCACCGGTGAGCGGCGATGGATCTGGCATCGTGATCGAGACGCGCGCGAACGTGCCGAGGTTGGTGACATGGCGCTTGCACCACCAGAACTCGAGTCGGTAGTTCGCCGATAGCCAGCCATCGGGGTTGCGTCGACCATTGAGGAACCAGACGGTGAGCGCCGTTGCGCCGACGACGCCGACGAGTTCGGTCCACAGGGTGGCTGTGATCAGCAGGTACGTCCGCACCCGACGCCCCAGGAACGAACCGGTGATGAGATCGACGAGGTAGAGCAGCGGGATGGTGATCGGGGCGAGGACGGCCAAACCGAGCGCAAGCAGTGTCGCGGCACCGATCGTGGTTGGTCGACGAACGAGTGGTCTGGGGAGGCTGGCCACGCCGAGACCGTAGTGTGGCGGACATGTCGTTTGCGCCCTTGTGGACACCGGATGCCGATCGGATCGCCGGGGCGAATCTCCATCGCCTCGTTGCCCGCTGCTCAACTGAGCACGGTCTGGTGTTCGGTGGTGACCCAGTGAAGGACTATTCGACGCTGCACGCCTGGTCGACTGAGCATCCAGGCGAGTTCTGGGCGATGGTCTGGGATGAACTCGGTGTGATCGGTGAGCGGGGGGAGCGGTTGCACGAACCCGGGCCACGGTTGCGTGATCACCGGTTCCTTCCGGACGCCACCCTGAATGTGGCCGAGAACCTGCTCCGCGATCCGTCTGATGAACACGCGATCGTGTTCCGGGGTGAAGACGGCGAGGCGGTCGACGTGACCCGTGCCGAACTCCACGACATGGTCGGCCGGATCCAGGTGTTGCTGCGAGACGCGGGCGTCGAGGTCGGCGACCGGGTCGTTGCGTGGCTGCCGAACCGGCCGGAGACCTATGCGGTGATGCTTGCGTGCGCTGGTCTCGGGGCGGTCTTCGCGAGTACGTCGCCGGACTTCGGGACCGATGGCGTGATCGATCGTTTCGGGCAGGTCGAGCCGACCGTGCTGTTCTCGGTTCCGGACTACGCCTATAACGGCAAGCACCACGACTGCTCTGGTCGCCTTGACGAGATCGTTGCGGCGCTGCCATCCCTTCAGGCATCAATTGTCGTCGAGCCTGGGTGGCTCGACGCGATCGAACCGACACCGATCACTTTCGTGCCGTTGCCGTTCGACCACCCGTGGTACGTGCTGTTCTCGTCGGGCACCACGGGCGCGCCCAAGTGCATCGTGCACCGCACCGGCGGTGTGCTTTTGAAGCACCTGACCGAACACGTCTTTCATTCCGATCTCGGCCCCGGCGATCGGGTCTTCTACTTCACGACGGCGGGCTGGATGATGTGGAACTGGCTTGCGTCCGGGCTTGCGACCGGGGCGACGCTGGTGCTGTTCGACGGCTCGCCGACGTACCCGGACGCGAATCGACTCTTCGATCTTGCCGACGAGGTCGGGGTGACCTTCTTTGGCACGTCGGCGAAGTTTCTTGACGCCTGCGCGAACACCGGAATTCGGCCAGCCGACACCCATGATCTCGGCACGGTCCGTACCTTGGCATCGACCGGTTCGACACTGTCGCCCGAGGGGTTTCGGTTCGTGTATGACGCAATCAAGTCTGATCTTCACCTTGCGTCGATCTCCGGGGGCACCGATCTGTGCGGCTGTCTGGTGATCGGTAACCCGATGTTGCCGGTTCATGCCGGGGAGATCCAGGTGCCCGCGCTCGGGCTTGCCGTTGACGTCGTCGGTAACGATGGAGCATCGGTTCCGGTTGGGGTCGAGGGGGAGTTGGTGTGTCGCACACCGTTCCCGTCAATGCCGTTGCGTTTTTGGAACGATCCCGATCACGCTCGCTACGACGGCGCCTACTTCGACCGGTTCGAGGGCCTGTGGCATCACGGGGATTTCATCTCGACAAGCGAGGCAGGTGGGTACGTGATTTCCGGCCGTTCCGATGCGACACTCAACCCGGGCGGCGTGCGGATCGGGACAGCGGAGATCTACCGACGGGTCGACACGATGGCCGAGATCGAAGAGAGCGTGGTCGTCGGTCAACCGTGGGAGAACGACACGCGCATCGTGTTGTTCGTGAAGATGGCGGCGGGCCATGAACTCGATGACGAGTTGCGTGGTCGCATTCGCAGCAAGATCCGCAGCGAGGTAACGCCTCGCCATGTTCCGGCGGTTATCGCGACGGTCACCGATATCCCCCGCACTCGCAGCGGCAAGATCACCGAACTCGCCGTGCGCGACCTGATCGTCGGTCGCCCGATTGCCAACGTCGAGGCACTTGCGAACCCCGAGGCGCTCGAGCAATTCCGCGAGCGACCTGATTTGGCCTGATGAGGTTCAGGGACCTGTCGAGGAACGCCGGTAGCCACGCCAGGTGATCCTGGCCGCCGTCTCAGCCGCTGGCGTGTTCGGCGGGAACCCGGAAGGTCGGTGCGGCCGGGAAGAGGCCTCGCAGTGATCGGTGCACCTGGAACGGTTGCCATCGATCGAGCGGCTGGGCGAGTCGGTCGGCCACCACGATGAGTGCGGCGAGGTTGAAGCCGAGTCCGCAGTGACTGCCGTAGACCTCGACGTTCTCGCTCGTCTCGGTGTCGTGATTGAGGCAGTCAGCCCAGCGCACGACACCGTCGGCGCGGGTGTAGATGGAGGTGGTTGGCACAGGGAGGTCGTTGCGCACGTAGGCCGGCACCCGCATCTCGAGGTGTGGGGCGTGGAGGTGTCGGAGCGCCCGGTAGGGGAGGCTCGCGTTGGAGTCGGCGGGTGTCTCGATCTGGAACGGGCTGCCCATCGTTATCACCTGCCGGATCGTGTGCGGCGCAACCCGGGCCAGTTCGCGAGCGAAGATGCCACCGAGACTCCACCCGACGACATCGATTGGGCCGTGCTCTCGGTGGAGATCGTCGATGCGTTTAACAATGCCGTCGAGGATCTCTTGTGTGGGGCCGAGGTTGCGACCGAGGTCCCAGCCGTAGGTGGTGTGGCCGAGTCGATCGAGGGTGCGTCGCAACGGCAGGGTGGAGCCGTCGCCGGCGAGGAAACCCGGCATGACGAACACGGGCCGATCGCCTCGGGGAAGCCACCGTCTCACCAGTGGCGCCGACATCGTGAAGGCGCCGAGTTCACCGAGGGCAGCAACCTCGGTGGCGAGGCGAAGGATAGAAGGCCCAGGCATCCGTTTCCCAGCCTTCCACGAATGTGACGTGACCCACAGGTTCCGACCATCATTGACGAATGGCTGAGCACGATCTGGTGGTTCGCGGCGGCACCGTCATCGATGGAACCGGCGCGCCTCGCCGCACCGCCGACGTCGCGATCTCTGATGGCGTGGTGGTCGAGGTCGGAGCAGTGGATGGGACCGGCCGGCGAGAGATTGACGCCGCCGGCGCACTCGTTGCACCGGGCTTCGTCGATGTGCACACCCACTACGACGGCCAGGCGACATGGGAGGCCACGATGCAGCCGTCGTCGTGGCATGGCGTCACCACGGTGGTGTTCGGCAACTGTGGCGTTGGGTTCGCTCCGGTTTATGACACCGACCACGAGCGTCTCGTGCAGTTGATGGAAGGCGTTGAGGACATCCCCGGCACGGCGCTTCACGAGGGCCTGTCGTGGAACTGGAACTCGCTGCCGGAGTATCTCGCTGCGCTCGAGGGCGCGAAGGACATGGACATCGCCGCGCAGGTGCCTCATGCGGCGCTGCGCTTGCATGTGATGGGCGAGCGAGGTGCCAAGGGTGAGGACGCCACACTGTCTGACATTGCTGAGATGGGGCGACTCGCCGCCGAAGGCGTGACCGCCGGCTTCCTCGGTTTCACCACCAGTCGCACACAGAATCACAAGACCTCACTCGGCGAGCCGACCCCGACCCTCACGGCTGCACGAGAGGAACTCGTGGGGATCGCCGAGGCGATCGGCACGACCGGCACCGGCGTGTTGCAACTGGTGAGTGACTTCACCGACATCGACGGTGAGTTTGCGATCGTGCGGGCGATGACCAAGTCATCGGGTCGGCCGATCAGTTTCACGCTCGTCGAGTCACCCCGTGGCTACGAGTACCACCGGGCGATCCTCGACCACATCGAGACCGCCCGAGCCGATGGCCTCACCGTGACCGGTCAGACGGCCGTGCGTCCGATCGGTGTGCTCCTCGGCTTCGAGTGCACGCTCAATCCGTTTCTCGCCAACCCGGTGTACCGCGAAGTGGCCGGACTCCCGACGACGGAACGCACCGCCGTCCTGCACGACCCGGTGTTTCGCGAGCGACTCCTCGCTGCGGCCGGCGGGAAGGAGATGCAGGCTGTCGGCGGTCGCCTGATCGAGAAGTTCGACATCATGTTCGCCCTTGGCGAGTCGCCGAACTATGAGCCAAACCCGGCGAATTCGATGGCGGGGATCGCTGCTCGGGAAGGGCGTTTGCCGGCCGAGGTGGCGCTCGATGCGCTTCTCGAGAACGACGGCACCGCGATGGTGTGGGTGCCGTTCTCGAACTTCGGCCAGGGCAACCTTGACGGCACCCACGAACTGCTCTCGCATCCGTACACCGTCCCGGCGCTCTCCGACGGCGGCGCCCATGTCGGCACCATCTGCGACGGTTCGTTCCCGACGACCCTGTTGCAGCACTGGGGCCGAGATCGAGACGGTGCTCGTCTCGATGTCGAGTTCTTGATCCAGCGTCAGGCGCGTGACACCGCTCGTCTCGTCGGACTTTACGACCGTGGCGTGTTGGCCCCCGGCTACCGCGCCGATCTCAACGTCATCGACTTCGACCGACTGCGGGTGCATCAACCCGAACTGCTCTACGACTTGCCGGCCGGTGGCCGCCGGGTTGTGCAGCGCGCTGATGGTTACCGTCACACGATCGTTGCCGGTGTCGAGACCTACACCGAGGGTGAGGCGACAGGGGAACTCCCCGGGCAACTCGTTCGCGGTGCCCAGCGTGGGCCGACGGCCTGATCCGAGGAAGAACACCATGGCAATGGCACTCAGCGCTGACGAGGTCCAGCCGCTCGAACGTGGCGCTGAATGGCGAGCGGCCGATGTCGCCGATCCTGAAGCCTGGACCTATCGCCTCACCGCCGACGAGATCACCGAGCTCGAAGCGGCGTTGGCCCACGCTCGCGCCCACGTCGACGACGTGCTCGACGTCACCAAAGCGCTTTTCCCGCTCGACACGCTTGTGCCGGTGCTCGCAGAGATCGCCGAGCAATTGATCAACGGCCGCGGTTTCCAGCGGATCTCGGGCCTTCCCGTCGGTCGGCTCGGTGCCGACGATGCGTCGTGGATCTACTGGGGCGTTGGTATGCACCTCGGTGTGCCGTGGGCACAGAATGCCAAAGGCCATCTGCTCGGCGATGTGAAGGATCAAGGAAAGGTGCGCGACGACCCCACCGCACGCGGTAACGAGATCGGCGGGAGTGCGCTCGGGTTCCATTCCGACGGCTCGGATCTGGTGGGGCTGCTGTGTCTCGACCCGGGCGTGTCGGGGGGCGAGAGCCTGATCTCGAACGCCCTGCTGTGTCACAACCTGTTGGCGAAATCTGATCCCGAACTCGCAGGCGCCCTCTACGAGGGGCTGCCCTATGACTTCCGGGGGGAGCAGGCCAAAGACGGCAAGCCCTATTATCACGTGCCTGCGTTCAGTCGGCAGGGCGGTCGCCTGTTCGTTCGCTACATCCCGCAATTCATCCTGGCGTCGCAGCGCCACGAGTCTGCGCCCCGCCTCACCGCCACGCAGAAGGCGGCGATAAAGGCCTACTCGGCGCTGGTCGATGATCCCGACCATTGGGTCGAGATGACCTTCGAAGCGGGCGACATGCAGTTCGTGAACAACTACCACGTGCTGCATGGACGTCGGGAGTACGCCGACGACACGGAATCCGGTCAAGTCCGTTGGCTCAAACGGCTGTGGCTCGCAACCGAGATCCTTGGTCCCGAGGACCGACCGGACCGGTTCCAAACTCCCGGGGCAACGGCGCACTGGTCGGCCAAGCGCACCAAGGCATGACCCCACTAACCGCTCCGTCTGCGGGGTAGTCTTCAGCCCCATGAGCGGATTCCACAACTTCACCGTGGCGTCGCTTGAGGGTGAGCAGGTGTCCTTTTCGGACTTCGCCGATCAGGCCTGCCTCATCGTCAACGTCGCCTCCTCTTGAGGCATCACGCCTCAGTACGCAGGTCTGCGTGCGCTTCATCATGACGACAACGGGGTCCGTGTCCTCGGCTTCCCGTGCAATCAATTCGGCCAGCAGGAGCCCGGCTCCGCCGAAGAAATCCGTGCTTTCATCACCGACAACTACGACATCGATTTCCCGGTGTTCGCCAAGGTCGACGTGAACGGCGACGACGCTGCCGAGCTGTATCAGTGGCTCAAATCCGAGCAGCCCGGCGAGGGCGAGAGCTCCGATATCACCTGGAACTTCGAGAAGTTCCTCGTGAATGCCGCCGGCGACGTGGTAGCTCGATTCTCCCCTGGCGTCGCTCCCGAAGCGATCGCCGAACAGTTGGGCGAGTTGCTGGGTTAGCCGCCGTCGGCATCCCATCGTGAGACGAGCCGACCCTGCGGGGCCGGCTTGTCTGCTTTTCGTTCCGATCCGGTGAGTCTCGTAGGGTCGGGAGATGGGGGACATCACGTTCGCGTTGCGTGGTGGTGAGGCATGGCGTTCGCCGTGGGCCGACTACCGACGGTTGCGCGACGAGTCACCGGTGCACTTCGTCCCGGCAGCAAGCGACAAAACCGATTTTCATGTGCTGTCGCTTTTCTCCGACGTGTTCCGCGCCGTGCGCGATACGGAGACGTTCTCGTCGGCCCAGGGCCTCACACCCAACGACGATGCGATGACGATGTTCGACGCCGGCCAGGAACCCATCGTGATGATGGATCCACCCAACCACACGGCGATGCGACGGCTTGTTGGCAAACAGATGACACCGCGCCGTGTGAGCCATATCGAGGACGCTGTGGGGGCGTTCGTCGATGCGTGCCTTGATCGGGTGGCCGATGCGGGCGATTCGCCGGTCGACATCGTCGAATTGCTCTTCAAGCCGTTGCCGTCGTTCGTCGTCGCTCACTACCTCGGTGTTCCGTCCGAGACGCGGGCGAACTTCGACGAGTGGACGAACGCGATCGTCGCGGCCAACGCCGAGGGCTCGTTCGAGTCGGCGATGGACGCAACGATGGCGCTGCTCGACTTTGCCGGTGAGCTGATCGAACGCAAAAAGGTCGAGCCAGGTGAGGATCTCGTGACCGACCTCGTCGAGGTCGGCGAGGACGTCGTGTCGGTCGGCTGGATCGTCGGCTTCGTGTTCACGATGGTCACTGGGGGCAACGACACGATGACCGGCATGCTCGGCGGTTCTACCGAACTGCTCACCGACCGGCGAGATCAGCGACGGCTGCTCCTCGATCGCCCTGAACTGCTGACCGACGCAGTCGAAGAGTTGTTGCGGCTCACCTCGCCAGTGCAGAACCTGGCCCGCACAACGACTCGCGACGTTGAGATCCGAGGTGTCACCATCCCCGCCGGGGAAAAAGTGCTGTTGCTGTACGGCTCGGCCAACCGCGACGAGCGAGCGTTCGGTGGCGACGCCGACAAGTTCGATATCCGCCGCGACATCGACAAGATGTTGAGCCTCGGATACGGCGCCCACCACTGTCTCGGAGCATCGGCAGCTCGCCTGCAGGCACGGGTTGCCCTCGGCCGATTGCTTGAACGCTTTCCCGACTTTGAGGTCGACGCCGCTGAAGGCCGTTTCGCCCCGGGCGGCTTTGTCCGCCGCTACGAATCGCTTCCGCTCACGACATAGGAGACCATGGAGCCATGGCTGAAAAGTTGCCCGTCACATCCGACCTGCTTGTCGAGCTCGAACTCATCAAACGTGCCAAGTACGCCTATTTGCGCATGGTCGACCAACACCGGTTCGACGACCTTCACGAGGTCATGACCGACGACTGCACCGCTGCGTATTCCGATGGCGAGTACAGCTTCGATGACCTCGCCAGCATCACTGCGTTCCTGCACGAGAACATGGGTCGTGACCAGTTCTTGTCGAGCCATGCCTGCCATCACCCCGAGATCGACATCTACGACGACTGCACCGCCACTGGCATCTGGAAGCTCGAGGATCAGGTCATCATCACCGATTTCGGCGTGAACCTCCGCGGTGCAGCCTTCTACGAGGACCGCTACGTCAAGACCGACCGCGGCTGGAAGATCACCCACACCGGGTACTCCCGCACGTTCGAGGAGATGCACCCGGCCACCTCGATCGAGGGCCTGCATCTCAAGATGGGCGAGTTCAGCTGACCCAGAGGATCAGCCACAGCGCCGACATGCCAGCAATGAGGCTGAGTGGAACGCTCCGCGTCTTGGCGATCACGACACCGGCGAGCAACACGGCGATGATCCGCGGAATGTCGTCGCCAAACGCAACGAACTGATCACCGCCGAGAAGTGCCGGCGCGCCAATCGCCGCGAATGCGGCCGGGGCGACGTATTTCAGTGCCCGCTCGACCTGCCCAGGAAGGGTGACCCGGTCGCCGGCGACGATGAGCGAAGCACGTGTGGCGTAGGTGATGACACCTGCGGCGAGGATGGTCAGAAAGAGACTCACGGGGTCGTCTCCGGCGTGGCTCCAAGGCGAGCATCGGCGAGCCCACCCGCCACGACGCCCAGAACGATGGCGAGCAAAACCCCGGAACCCTGTGGCAGGTCGGCGCCGAGCACCGCCACAACCGCGCCGACGACCGCTGCGACGATGCCGGCCCGGTTGGCGATCGAGATGATCATGAGGCCGCCGAAGAGCAGGGGGACCGCAAAGCCGAGTTGCCACTCCGGCTCGGTGATATCGCCGACGACGACTCCCATGCCCGTAGAGGCCACCCAGACCAGCCAGACGAGTGCACCAGAGCCGAGGAAGTGCCACATGCGGGCCCGGTCATCGATGTCGTCGGGTTGGGTGATGGCGAGGGCGAAGGCCTGATCGATCAAAAGATAAGGACCGATGATCTTGAACCAGTTCGGGAAGTTGGAGAACGCCGGCCGCAGCACCGCTGAGTACATGAGATGGCGGGAATTGATGAACGCGACAGTCACGAGAACGACGGCGGCGCCAGCCGACTCGGCCAGGAGTTCGATGGCGGCCAACTGAGAGGCGCCGGCGAGAACGATCGGCGCTGACAGCCAGGCAACGAACCGGTCGAGGCCTGATTCGGCGATCACAACACCGAGAACGAAACCGAACGGGATACCGGGCACGGCGAGCGGAAAGATGTCGCGGAAACCGGCCCAGAAGGCATGCCGGTCGAACGAAAAATCAGCCATCGCCGGGACCCTACGAGGGTGGGAGCCGGATGCGTCGGCGTCTCGGATCGGCGATGATCTTGCCATGGAGACGTTTTCTCGCTGGTCAATCGCGGCGGTCAACCTTCCCGAGCATGCCGACAACCCGGTGCACACGGTCGAGGGTGGCCTCACCGCCGGTTACGACGGTGCCGTTGTCGCCGGCACCACGGTGTTCGCGTATCTCACCCGCCCGGTCGCAGCAGCGTGGGGCCGAGCGTGGGTCGTCGGCGGTGGCTACGAGGTCTGGTTCCGTGGTCCCGTGCTGGCCGACGAGCGAGTCGTGGTGACCGGTAGGCCCGACGAGGTCGTGGCGGCGGTCGGTGATCGCGTGTGCGCCAGGCTGGTGCCCGAGCGCGGAGCTGAGACACCGTCGGAGGCGATCGGGAAGCGGCTTGAGCCGCTTGTCGTCGAACTCGACGATCGCTGGGTCGGCTACGCCGCTCGCGCCGGCGAGGATCTCGAGCTTTACGCCGAGCAACAGTTGGTCCACCCGGTGGTGTGGCCGTCACTCGCGAATCGGGTGTTCGCCACCCAACTCGTCGACGGCGCGTGGGTGCACACACGCAGCCGCGTTCGGCATCTCGGTGTCGCCGCTCCAGGTGACGCTGTGGTGATTGAATCGTTGGAGGTCGACCGTTTCTCGACTCGTGCCGGCGAACGAGCCGTCGTCGACCTTCGCATGACCGTCGATGGTAGGCCCGTTTGCGCAGTCGAGCACGAAGCGATCGTCCGACTCGCCCACTGACCGGTGGGTGATCAGCCGTTCATTGAACGGATGAGTCCGATGTGTGGTGCCACGTCGCCGTCGACCAGGGTGTTCGATGCCGAGATCGGCCAGATACGTCAGCTTGGAACGCATGCCGTTGATGTCGCCAGTGCCGTCTCCGTTGCTGTCGGCGAAGGAGCGGATGTACGCCTGGTAGATCGTGCCGGTGCGCCACCAGTCGAGTGTGCTTACGCGAGGTCGTTGCCTTGGTTGTGGACCGACCCGTCGGGTCAGTCCTTCTTGGGCCCACCGTTCGTGCCGGGCCAGCGACTTCCGCCGATGACATCGGCGTGGGGCCAGAAGCTATCGGCATCGAGTGGCCCGGCGTTGGTGATCTCACGAGACTTCATCTGGTGGGTGACGAGCATGGCGGAGGCATCGCCCACAATCGGCAGGTAGCGGGCCACCGGATCCCACGGCGAATCCTTCAGCGTGAGTTCGCCCTCGACGGTTTCGACATGGATTGGCTCCATGGTGGTGGCGACGTCGACGACAACCGGACCGAAGTCGAATCCCTCACCACCGCCGATCTCTCGGGCGTATTTTGTCCACCACTCGTGCTCGGTGTACTCCGGTGACGGCTGGCCCTCGCCGGTGACCTGACCTTCGAACTCGACGAAGGTATAGCCCTGGTGGGTGGCCCGAGCACCGACGAGTGTGCCGAGCCGGAAGTAGTCGACGTGGCATAGGAACTTGGGCTGACCGTTGCGCTCGGCGCTGATGTGGACCGCCGCCTCCTGGTCGATACCCATGCCGAGGTTGTACTGACCTTCTACGCCTTGCCAGATCGCTGGAACCTTGATCGACACGCCGTATTCGGGTTCGGAGTTGATCGGGACGCAGTAGATCCCGATTTGCACCGTGTCGTCACCGGTCGGTTCGAGTCCGGGTGGGAGCAGGTTGGCGATTCGACCTGGTTCGGTCGGGTAGGCGATGACGAGCTTGGGCCAGCCGGCGATCTCTCCGCGGCGGGCCTGTGGTGCGGTGCTTTCGGTCATGGTGTGGATGCTTCCATGTTGTGGCGAGGGTGACGAAAACGTCAGTCGGGGATGTGGACAGCGACGACAGCGTCGAGGGTGGTGGTGAAGACGGCCTCGTGGTCGGTCGGGAGTGACAGGGCGTCGATTGTTTCGTCGGAGATACCGCCGCTCGTGGTATTCCAGAGTGCGGCTGATCGGAGTTCTGCAGGTGACGATGATTCGTCTCGCAGGGCGCCCACGAGGAAGCCACCGACGGTGGACAGAATCGAACGCAGAGCAAGGACGGCGTCGTCGCCTCGAAGGCCTGCGGTTTCGATCTCGTGGACGAGTGCGAGTTCGAGATTGTGTTCGAGCAGCGGTGTGGTGCCGGTCTGGTGGGCGAGCGAGGTGATGGCTCGGTTTTCGAGAGCGCTGTCCCAGATGTGGCGGGCGGCGGCGGTGACCCGCTCGCGTGGCATGGTGCCGGTGATCGCCCGGTCGGCGAGACGGGTTGCGGAGGTGCGGATGATTTCCGTGATCAACGCGTCACGGCTCCCGACGTGCCAGTAGACGGTGTTGGTGGTGACGTCGAGTTCGGCGGCGAGTCGACGCATCGTGAGTGCTCCCGGCCCTTCGTTCTCGACGAGGGCAAGGGCGGTGGCGACCATGTCGGCCCGGTCGAGGCCGGTCCGTCGACCGGTGTTGGTCGTGGTGTCGGTCATCGGACGTCGTGCCGATTCCGGTCGTGGCCCCGCCTTGCGTGGAGTTCGTCGTTCTGGAACACTGCAGGCACTACACTAGAACACCGTGCAAGTCCAAGCAACGGTGATCCGAAGGGGAAGACATGCCGAACCCGCTCGAAGGCGTTGACCAGTCGAACGATCCGTACATCATTGTTAGTTCCGACACCCACGCTGGCCTCTATGTCGAGGATTACCGCGCCTACCTTGAGAGTTCCGTGCATGCGGAGTTCGACGAATGGCTCCAGACCCGCCATGAACACCGGGCGATGGTCGAAGAGATGAACGGTGAGTACGTCGAGCAGTGGGAAGGGGAGAACGAATGGGGCCTCCAGGGCGCTTACGACCCCGAGATCCGCGACAAGGCACTCGATGCCGACGGCATCGCCGGCGAGGTGATCTTCGCCGACGGTGACGCCGTGACCGGGATGGAGGCACCGCCATTTGGAGCGGGTCTGCACGCCGGTGCCATCACCGACCCGAAGCTGGCCTGGGCTGGCGCACGAGCTCACAACCGTTGGCTCGAGGAGTTCTGCGCGTCGAACCCACCTCGCCGTGCGGGCGTGGCCCTCGTGCCGATCACCCACGGTGTCGAGGAGTCGGTGACGGAGGTCTACGCCCTCGCCGACAAGCCCGGCATCAAGGGGATCATGATCCCGACGATGTGGCACGACGCCGAGTCGTACGGCCACGAGAAGTACGACCCGATCTGGCAGGCCTGCCACGAGACCGGCCTCGTCGTGCACACCCACTCGGGTGAGGCCGACGCCGAGGCGTACAACGAGAACATGTCCCAGTACATGCTTGAGGTTGCGTTCTGGACCCACCGTCCGCTGTGGCAGTTCCTGCTCTCAGGGAAGTTCGACAAGTACCCGAACTTCAAGTACGCGCCGGTCGAGTGCGGGTCGTGGTGGCTCGGCGACCTTCTCTGGAAAACCGACGTGATGTTCGGTGGCACCAACTGGAAGGTGAAGAAGATGAGTTCCCGCACCAAGGGCCTCATCGAGCGGCTGCCGTCGGAGTACGTCGGCGAGAACGTCTTCATCGGTGCATCGACGATGAGCAAGGTCGAACTGCGGCGCCGTTACGTCAACGGCATTGATGCGCTCATGTGGGGCACCGACTACCCACATCCGGAGGGCTCGTGGCCGAACACCAAGCCCCGTCTCGAGACCGACTTCCAGCAGATCCCGATCGAGGAGACCCGTCTCCTGCTCGGTCTTAACGCCGTAAAGTGCTACGACCTCGACGAACCAGCCCTTCGGGAGATCGCCAACGAGGTT
Source organism: Acidimicrobiaceae bacterium (assembly GCA_002729125.1). Taxonomy (GTDB): domain Bacteria; phylum Actinomycetota; class Acidimicrobiia; order Acidimicrobiales; family Aldehydirespiratoraceae; genus UBA11606. The sequence goes on from PBTQ01000087.1 coordinate 28,361, forward strand.
GGTCCCACGCCCGAGCAGCTCAACCAGGATCTGGCTCTGCGCACCGATCCCAACGCCATCCGCGAGGCCCGCTGGTGGTTTGAGGACTACGGGGTTCCCTGGCCGGAGTAGGCCGGCGTCTCACCGCTTAGCGCGCTGAGGCGTTGCCTGATCGAGTCCGCGAGACTGTTACCATGCGCGTTCTCGTGATTGGCGCCGGCATCGCCGGGCTCTCCGCCGCCCGTTTCTTGCTCGAGCAGGGCGTTGCGCGCGGCGACATCCGTGTTGTCGACAAGGGCAGGGGTGTCGGTGGCCGGATGGCGTCTCGCTGGATGGACACACCCGCGGGCCGGGCCCGTTTCGATCACGGCGCCCAGTTCTTCACGACCCGCAGTGACATTTTTTCGTCGACGGTCGCATCGGCCGTTGAGGGTGGAGCGGTGGTCGAGTGGACGAACGGTTTCGGCGACGCCGATGGCTATCCACGCTGGCGGGGAAGCGAGGGCATGACCTCGGTGTGTAAGTGGCTCGCAGCAGACGCCGGGATCGCTCCTGAACTCGGCTCTCGGATTCTTGACCTTGGTGACGAACTCGCAGCGCGGCCGGTCGATGCCGTGATCCACACGGCTCCGGTGCCGCAGGCGCTCGCCACGATGGCGTTCAGCGGATTGCTGCCCGGCATCGAACTCACGCAGCAGTTGTCCGGCATCCACTACAAGCCGACGATCGCCGTCATGGTCGCGCCGGCGGTCGCCCCGACCGGTTTGGCCGGTCATGGCGGTTCGCAGCACAACGACGATCCGAACCATCCCGATCTCGCCTTCGTCACCGACAACCAGGCCAAGGGCATCTCGCCGGTCCCGTCGGTGACGATCCACCTTTCGAATGCCACCAGCGCCGAACTGTGGTCGAGCCCGGACGGGGTCGTGCTCAACCGGGCCTTGACCGCAGCGGCCACCCATCTCGGCCCGGCGGCCGATCGAAACGGTCTACACGGTGCGCAGATTCAGCGGTGGCGCTACGCGGGCCCGGTCGAGTCCTGGCCCGAACCGACGGTCGTGTGGGGAGCGGGTCCCGTCATTGCGCTTGCCGGTGAGGCGTTCGCCGGTCCGAAGGTCGAAGGCGCGTTCCTTTCGGGACGGGCCGCCGCCGAGGCTGTGCTGGCCTTGGCGTAATCAGGCACCGGGCTCGACGTCACGATTCACGAACGGTCACCCCAGGTTTCGACCTCCGCTCGGATTTCATCGGTGTGTTCGCCGAGTCGAGGTGGGCGCTGCCCCTCGGCGATGATCTCGCCGTCGATGCGAACCGGGTTACGGATGGCCTGATAGTCGTCGCTCCCTGTGAAGATCGGCTCCATGCCCATGTCGATTGCCCAGTCGAGCGCTTCGCGGAGCGAGTTGATCGGACCGCACGGGACGTCTTCGTCGCGGAGCTTGGCGATCCAATTTGCTCGCGTGTTCGCCGCGAATGCGGGTTCGAGAATCTCATTGAGTTCCTCCAGGTTCTGGCGGCGGATCGTGTTGGTGACGAAGCGCGGATCGTCGATGAGTTCGGGCCTACCGATGACCCGGCACACACCGGCGTAGAGCTTGTCGTTGGCGGCGGCGACAATGATGTCGCCATCGGCGCAGGTGTAGCTCTCGTACGGCGCGATCGAGTAGTGGCGGTTGCCGCCGCGGCCAGGGTTCTGCCCGCCCATCAACACCCCAGTTTGGTGGTTGAGGAGCGCGGCCAGGCCGGCGTCCATCAGCGAAACCTCGACGTGGCGACCGACGCCGGTCTGACCTCGTTCGTGGAGTGCAGCGAGCACACCGACGGTCGTGTTGTAGCCGGTGAGCATGTCGACGATAGGAACGCCGACGCGTAGGGCGCGTCCGCCGACCTCGCCGGTGAGGTGCATGATGCCGCTCATGCCCTGAACGGCCAGGTCGTAACCCGGCAGGTGGGCGGCCTCGGTGTCGCCGCCGAATGCCGTGACCGTCGCTGTGATGATGTCGGGCTTGTCCGTCGCAAGCGACGCTCGATCAAGCCCGAGTCGTGCCATGAAGCCGGGCTTGAAGTTGTCGAGCACGATGTCGCCAGTGAGGGCGAGTCGGCGGGCGAACGCGATGCCGTCGGCGTCCTTGAGGTTGAGCACGATCGACCGCTTGTTGCGGTTGATGGCCATGTAATACGTGGCTTCGAGATCCTCGGGCTCATCGTCAGTCGCGTAGTTCTTCCACGGCGGACCCCAGGTGCGGGTGTCGTCGCCGTGGCCGGGACGTTCGATCTTGATCACGTCGGCGCCGAGATCGCCGAGGATCTGCCCGACCAGTGGCCCAGCGAGGACTCGGGAGAAATCGATGACCCGAATGCCGTCGAGCGGCCGCGTCTTCGTCATGGCCTGCAGTTTGGCAGCAACGTCACGGGTGCGGTTGCCGCTCGCCGCGGTTGCCGGTTGGATTGGTCATGTGAACGCGACCTCTGGCGACGACCGCGAGGGCCCGACCTCCAATTCGGGCACTGACTTCATCCGCGAGATGCTCAAACAGCACAGCTCGTCGGGCCCCTACGGCGGCCGCGTCCAGACCCGTTTCCCACCAGAGCCGAACGGCTTTCTGCACATTGGTCACGCTAAGTCGATCTGCCTCAACTTCGGTGTGGCCGACGAGTTCGGTGGCACGACGATGCTGCGCTTCGACGACACGAACCCCGAGACCGAGGACGAACGTTTCGTCGAGGCGATTCAGGAAGACGTGCGCTGGCTCGGCTTCGAGCCGGAACAGAACGTCTACGCGTCCGACTACTTCGATCGACTCCATTCCTGGGCCCTCGAGTTGATCAAAAAAGGGCTCGCCTACGTCGATGACCAGGACGCAGAGACGATCTCGGAGAACCGTGGCGGCTTCACCACGCCGGGGCTCGAATCGCCCTGGCGTGATCGCAGCGTGGAGGAGAACCTTGACCTCTTCGCTCGCATGACTGCCGGCGAGTTCGACGAAGGCTCCCGCGTGCTGCGGACGAAGATTGACATGAACCACGAGAACATGCAGATGCGTGATCCCGTGATGTACCGCATTCGGAACCAGCATCACTTCCGCACCGGTGACCGGTGGAAGGTGTACCCCACCTACGACTGGGCGCACGGGCAGTCTGATGCGATCGAGGGCACCACCCATTCGCTCTGCACGCTCGAATTTGACAGTCACCGGCCGCTCTACGACTGGTATCTCGAGCAGTTGGGGCAGGGCCCGGGTCGTCCTCGCCAGACCGAGTTCGCCCGCCTCAACCTCACCCACACGGTGATGAGCAAGCGCAGACTGCTGCAACTTGTCGAGGAGGGCCACGTCGACGGCTGGGACGACGCCCGAATGCCCACCATCCGCGGGCTCCGGCGCCGGGGCTATCCGGCAAAGGCGATCCGTGATTTTGCGGGCCACATCGGCATCGCCAAGGTCAACGGCACTCACGAGATCGAACTGCTCGAGTCGTTTGTGCGCACGCACCACAACACCAACGCCCTCCGGCGCATGGTCGTGCTCGACCCGATCGAAGTCGTGATCACCAACTGGCCCGTTGACGATGACGGAGTGAGCCGAGCAGATGTCCGTGAGGCGATCAACAACCCGGAGGACGCCGCGGCCGGCACCCGTGAGGTGCCCTTCTCGGACCGACTGTTCATCGAGCGCGACGACTTTATGCTCGACCCACCAAAGAAGTTCTTCCGGCTCACTCTGGGGCGAGAGGTCCGCCTTCGAGCCGGCTACTTCATCACTTGCACCGAGGTTGAGACCGGCCCCGACGGTGAGGTCACCCGCCTGCTGTGCACCTATGACCCCGAGACCGCCGGTGGGCAGGCTCCCGACGGCCGCAAGGTCAAGGCGACGATCCACTGGGTGTCCGCCGATCACGCCGTTGACCTCGACGTTGCGCTCTACGAACGTCTCTTCACCGACCCACACCCCGGCGCCGACGGCGAGGATCCTTTGGCATCACTCAATCCTGACGCGAAGACGATGAAGCATGCGAAGGCCGAGCCGGCCATCGGCGATATCGCGCCGGGCGACGTCGTGCAATTCGAGCGGCTTGGCTACTTCGCCCGCGATCTCGACGACGATCCGTCGTCGGTGCCGACGCTGTTCCATCGCACGGTCGGGTTGCGTGACGAGTGGGCCAACATCCAGAAGCGTCAGGGGTCGTAGCCGTGGGAGTCGAACGGGCGGTGATCCCGGTCGATGATCTCAGCGCAGCGATCGAGCGGTTCGAGGCTGAGGCGAACGCGATCGTCGGGCGCTCTGTAATGCTCAGGCTTTGACGAGGTAATCCGAGATCTGGATGTCCTCCACGCCGTAGTCGGCGAAGTTGTCCGCCATCCGGCCGGCGATGTACTCCTTCCAACCGACCGATCGGTACCGGGCGTCCGCACCCTCGGCGGCCATCACCGCTGTGAGTGGCTCAAGGACGGCGTGGCGAGGTGGGTTGGAAAAGTAGGGGATCGAGTAGCGGCTGCGCTCGGTCATCGGCACGACCCGATGCACGGCGGCCTTGTACTGATCGTTGGTCCAGACCTGCATGGTGTCGCCGAGGTTGACGACGATGGCGCCGGTCAGTGGTGGCACGTCGATCCACCCGTGCGTGATGGATTCCGCCTGAAGTCCGCCGGTGTCGTCCTGCAGAAGCAGGGTGAGGACGCCCGGATCGGTGTGGTAGCCGAGGGCGGTCGGGCCGAGTTCGGCGAGCCCTTCGCGCTGATCGGCCGGCACCGGATCGCCGACGGGGTAGTGGTTGAGGCGTACGGCCGAGGACGTGCGCTCATTCAGGAAGCCGAGTTCTTCGGCGGAGTGTTCGTCGCCGAGGCCGAGCGCGGCGCGGATCACGCCGAGCGTGTCGGTCGCGAGTTGCGAGAACGTGTCGTAGAAATTGGTGAGCGTCGTTTGGAACTCGTCGTGCCCCGCAGGCCAACGATTGAGGTGGACCGTCGGTCCTGAGGGGTCGGCGTAGTCGAAGACCTCTTTGTGATCCCGCTTGCGCTTCGTGAGCTCGCGATCCCAGTAGCCGAACGGGTTGTCTACGGTGCGGCGAACGGCCCCCTTGACCGCTTCGCTTTGAGCGAAGAACTCCTCAGTGATCCGCCACATGTCGGCGATGAGTTGATCGGCTCCGTGCCCCACCAGCAAGAAGAAGCCGTGGTCTCGACACGCGGCATCGACGGCGGTGAGTTCGGTGGCGGTCGGCGCCGAAAGGTTGACAGTGGGGACGAGCGAGCTGGCATCGGGTGTGGGGCTCATGAGCCGAGGCTACGTCAGGGCTAGGGTCGATCCCCAGTGAGCGAGCGTCCCGCCCCCCAGCAGGCCCGAGCGGCGAAGACCCGCATGAAGCTGCTCGACGCAGCCGCAATGGTCGTGCGGCGCGATGGCATCCAGGCGATGACGCTCGCACGGGTGGCCGAGGAGGCAGGCGTGTCGAAGGGCGGCCTGCTTCACCACTTCGGCTCGAAGGAGGAACTCGTCACCAGCTTGCTTGAGCAGACGCTTTCCGACGCTTCGCTCGGGCTTGACGAGTTGACGGTCGGCGAGGAGCGAGGCGCCTTTGCCAAGGCGTACCTCGAATATGTGCGCCGACCCGACGAACACCAGGCCGACGCGGCCACCGCAGTGTTCGCTGCGGCTGCCGCTGGCGATGGCGAACTCGGTCCGGCTGCCGATGTGTTCGAGGCGTGGCAGCAGCGTCTGATGCACGAAGATGGTCTCGACCCGACACTCGGCCTCCTCGCTCGCGTCGTCGGCGACGGGCTCTGGCTGATCGATCTCTTCGGCCTGGCCCGTCCGTCCGCCGATGATCGGGCCGCAGTGATCGACGTGGTGGTACGGCTCCTCGACCCTCAGGTAGCGTAACCGTCCAGTCAGACGGTTTTCGGCCGTCCTTGCGTCGGGAGCAGTCCCTATGAGTAGCGACACCAAGGTCTTCGACTATGTGATCGTCGGGGGCGGGTCCGCCGGCTGTGCGTTGGCTAACCGGCTGAGCGCCGACCCGAACAACGAGGTCCTCGTGCTCGAGGCCGGCCGCCCCGACTACAAGTGGGATGTCTACATCCACATGCCGGCGGCGTTGATGTTCGCCATCGGCAACCGCCTCTACGACTGGAAGTACGAGTCCGAGCCTGAGCCCGGCATGAGCGGTCGCCGGGTGTATCACGCCCGCGGCAAGGTGCTCGGCGGCTCGTCGAGCATCAACGGCATGATTTTCCAGCGGGGCAACCCGATGGACTACGACAAGTGGGGCCGCATCCCCGGCATGGAGACGTGGAGCTATGAGCACTGCCTCCCGTACTTCAAGCGCATGGAGACCTGCCTTGGCGCCGGCCCTGACCTCGACGCGTACGAAGGTGCTGAGCTTCGCGGCAACGAGGGCCCGCTCGCGATGGAACGCGGCCCGGCCGAGACACCACTATTCGATGCCTGGTTGAAGGCCGGCGAGGAGGCTGGTTACGGCCGGACCGATGACGTCAACGGTTTCCAGCAGGAGGGCTTTGCTGCCTTCGATAAGAACGTGCATCGTGCCCGGCGCCTGTCGGCCGCCCGTGCCTACCTGCACCCCGTGCTCAAGCAACGGCGCAATCTGACGCTCAAGACTCGGGCGCAGGCCGACAAGATCCTGTTTGAGGGCAACAAGGCTGTCGGCGTCCAGTACCGCCAGGGTCGATTCGGCCTCGGCATGAAGGGCGCCTCGACGAAGACGGCCATGGCCAAGGAAGTCATCTCCTGTGGCGGTGCCTTCAACTCACCCCAACTGCTGCAACTGTCGGGTGTCGGCGACCGTGAACATCTGGAAGGGCTCGGCATTGATGTCGTGTCGCACCTCCCTGGCGTCGGCGAGAACATGCAGGACCATCTCGAGGTCTACATCCAGTACGCCTGCAAAGAACCGGTGTCGATCCAGCCTCACTTGAAGTTCTGGAAGCGGCCGTTCATCGGGCTCGCATGGCTTTTCCGAAAGGGCCCGGCGTCGTCGAACCATTTCGAGGCCGGCGCGTTCGTGCGTTCGAACAAAAACGAGGCCTACCCGAACCTGATGTTCCACTTCCTGCCGATCGCTATCCGTTACGACGGCTCGGCGCCGGAGGGCGGCCACGGGTACCAGGTCCATGTCGGCCCGATGTACTCCGACGCCAAGGGCACTGTGAAAATTACGTCGACCGACCCGCGCCAGAAGCCGGCGGTGCAGTTCAACTACCTCACCACCGAGCAGGATCTGCGCGAGTGGCCCGAAGCGGTGCGGACGGCCCGCAAGATCCTCAACCAGACGGCGTTCGACCGGTTCAACGGCGGTGAGGTCTCACCCGGCCCGTCGGTCGAGACCGATCAGGAGATCATGGATTGGGTCGCTCGCGACGCTGAGACGGCGTTGCACCCGTCGTGCACTTGCAAGATGGGCCTTGAGGCCGATCCGATGGCGGTCGTCGACCCCTTCACGATGAAGGTGCATGGCACCGAAGGCCTGCGGGTCGTCGATGCGTCGGTGATGCCGATCGTGTCGAACGGCAACATTTACGCCCCGACGATGATGATCGCAGAGAAGGCCGCTGACATCATCCTTGGGAACGAACCGCTCCCCGCCGACCACACCCCAGTCTTCCGGCGCGACATCGAACCGGTCTAGCCAGAACGTTCAGTCACAGTCGGAACAGACGCCGACGAGGTCGAGGCGATGAGCCTCAACGGTGAAGCCAGTTGCAGCAGCGATTTTGTGCAGTGCCTCGTCGAGCTCGTCCTCCGCTTGGTCGTCGAGAGCGAAGTCGGTGACATCACCGCACGATGAGCAGATCAGGTGATGGTGGTGATGGGTGAGGTGCTCGGCGAGTTCGTAGCGGGCGAAATCGTCGTTGGTGACGATGCGGGTCACCACGCCGGCTGCCTCGAGCACGACGAGGTTGCGGTATGCGCTCGACTGCGCGAGTCGAGTGTCGGCCTCGAGTACCTGTGGGATGGTCATGGGCTGGCCGCCTGCGAGGAGCGCCTCGACGAGCGCACGTCGGCCCTTGGTGAAGCGCTGATCGCTCCGCCGGAGCAGGTCAGTGATCTGCTCATCGAGTTCGGTTTCGATGGTCGCCAGGGGTTCGATGCTCATGATGCGTCAGTGCTCATGATGGTGGTGGGGATCGTCGAGGATCAAGCGATTCCCAACCTTGATGAACCGGCCACCAAAGGTGTGGAGAAGATGATCTTCGGTCAGGACATGATCCGGTGGGCCAACGGCGATGGCGTGACGGTCGACCAGAAGCACCAGATCGCAAATGCGGGCGTCGTCGAGATCGTGGGTGGTGACGATGACCGAGTTGCCGCAGGTGACTTCGTCGTGGATGACATCGAGGGTGAGGCCACGAGAGGCGACATCGAGGCCAGTGACCGGCTCGTCGAGCAACAACAGGTCGCTTTGCTGAGCGAGGCCCTGGGCAACGAGGACTCGTTGGCGCTGTCCGCCGGAGAGGTCGTGGAGTTGTTCGCCGGCAAGATCCGTGATGTCGAGACGTTCCATCGCGCGGGCGACAGCGCGGCCGTCGTTGCTGTTGAAGCTTCGGAGTAGCCCGAGTCGGGGGTAGCGGCCGAGTCCGACCGTGTCGCGCACCGTGATGGGGAGACTCCGATCAACGGAGGTTGATTGCAAGACGAGCGCTGGGGCCTCGCCGCCCCAGGAGATCGTGCCGGCGAATGGCGGGTTGATCCCGGCGATGGCGTTCAGGAGGGTGGACTTGCCGGATCCGTTCGGGCCGATCACGGCGAGCGAACTCCCGGCTGGCAGCTCGAGATCAACACCGGTCAAGGCGACGGTGTCGCTGTAGCGGACCTCGAGTCCCTGGATCGTGAGCGTCGCGGCCACGTAAACAGGCTAGACGGAAACGATTCTCATTCCGATTGGGAATGGGTACCCGACCTGGGTACAGTACCCACGTCCGAGATCGATAGTCATTCTCATTTTTGGAGGGGACGATGTCCCGAATCATGAAGCTTCTGGCCGCCGTGCTGGCTCTCACCATGCTCGCCTCGGCGTGCGGCGACGACGACACGGCCGCATCGGGGGACCTTCCCACCGTGGCGGTCACCACGAATATCCTCGCCGACGTTGTCACCCAACTGGCGGGTGGGACTGTCGAGGTCGTCACGGTCATGCCGGTCGGCGCTGACCCGCACGATTTCCAGGCCTCGGCGCAGCAGGCTGCCGCCATGCGCACCGCCGATGTACTCATCGTCAATGGCGGTTCCTTCGAAGAGGGTCTCCTCGATGTCATTGAGGGCGCAGAGTCCGATGGGGTCAACGTCTACGAGGCGATGAGCGTCGTGTCGACCATTGAGTTTGGCCACGATGATCACGATGATCACGATGATCACGATGATCACGATGATCACGATGATCACGATGATCACGATGATCACGATGATCACTCGG
>PBTQ01000088.1 GCA_002729125.1 Acidimicrobiaceae bacterium
AACGAGGTTGCAGCCTGCAAGCGCTGTAATGGTCGGCGTGGTCACCGCAACCTGGTCGACTGGGCCGACGAGTGCGAAGGCAACGGCTGGACCGTCGACCGGCATCGACTCGTTCGCGTCCTCGAGTCACTCGATGCGCGCATCGTCGAGCAAGGTGGTTGGCGCAAGGCCCGGCCGTACATCCGAAGTCAACTCCGGCGCCTGCGCCGCCAGATCAGCTGAGCCGACTCAGCCCTTGGCGTCGGCCCAGGTGTCGGCGACCTGAAGATCGATCTCGAGCGGCACCCGCAATTCGTAGGCCTCGCGCATCGTTGAGGTCATCAACTCTCCTGCTTGCTCGACTTCGGCCTTGGGCGCCTCGACGATGATCTCGTCGTGGACCTGGAGCACGATCGTGCTCTCGAGTCCTTCATCCTCGAGCGCTTTGTCGAGGTTGACGATGGCGACCTTGAAGATATCGGCGGCGAGGCCTTGGATGCCGGCGTTCATCGCCTGACGTTCACCGGCCTGCCGGATCTGCCGATTGTTCGACGAGAGTTCGGGGATCTGCCGTCGCCGGCCGAAAAGCGTCTCGGTGTAGCCCCGTTCGCGGGCCAGTTCGACCGTGTCCTCCATGTACTGCTTCACGGCGGGGAACGCGGCGAAGTAACTCTCGAGAATCTCGGATGCTTCGGGCACCGGGATGTTGAGGCGCTGCGCAAGCCCGTAGGCCTCCATGCCGTAGGCGAGACCGTACGAGACCATCTTCGCCTTCGATCGCTCCTCGACATGGACGTCTTCAGGTCCGATGTCGAACACGGCTGCGGCCGTGGCGGTGTGAATGTCGTCGCCCGCCTCGAACGCCCCGATCAGGCCCGGATCTTCTGCAAGGTGGGCGATGCATCGCAACTCGATCTGGTCATAGTCGGCGATCAGGAGCTTGTGACCCTCAGGAGCAACGAAGGCCGTTCGAAAAACCCGCCCCCGCTCAGAGCGGACGGGAATGTTGTGCAGGTTCGGCTGGTCCGACGAAAGGCGGCCAGTTCGGGCCACGGTCTGCTGGAAGGTGGCACGGATCCGGTTGCCCTCGCCGACCTCGGCGAGCAGACCCTCGCCATAGGTCGACCGCAGCTTCTCGACCTCGCGGTACTGGAGGAGGCCCTCGACGATTGGATGCTCAGTGCGCATCTTCTCAAGCGACTGGGCGTCGGTCGAGTAACCCGTCTTCGTCTTCTTCTGCGGTGTAATCCCGAGTTCGTCGAACAACACTTCGCGCAGCTGTTTGGTGGAGTTGACGTTGAAGTCGTGACCGGCATGCTCGATCACGGCAGCTCGCTTGGCTTCCGTCTCGGCGACGAGTTCGTCGCGGATCGCCTGCAGCATGCCGGGATCGACACCAATCCCTCGGTACTCCATCTTCGCGAGTACCCGTACGAGCGGTACCTCGAGTTCGTCGTGGATGGCGAGCAGCCCCTGCTTGGCCATCGCCTCACGAAGCGGCATCACGAGGTGGTGCACAGCGATCGCCGCAAGGCTCGGCTCCTCGGACGCATCGGCGGTGACGCCGCCGTCGAGATCGAGTTGCCCTTCGGGCGGGCCCGACTGCGGCAGTTCCATCCCACAGTGCCGGAACAGCAGCGCACCGAGGTCGTACACGTTGTCGGCCGGATCGAGCAGGTAGGCGGCGAGGCGGGTATCAACAGAGAGGTCGCGGACATCGACACCATGGTCGTAGAGCCGACGCATCGTGGCCTTGGCCCCGTGCATCGCCACGGGCCGGCCGTCGGGGCCCAAGAGAGCCCGGAGCGCGTGGAGCACCGACGGGTCGTCGAAAAAGTCGCCCTTGACGAAACCGACGTCAGACCCATCACCGTCGACCACGAAGGCGAGGCCACCGTCGACTCCGGATTCCGACACACCGAGGGCAAGGACATCGGCACCGGTCGTCGCAAGGGCAAGTGCGGCTGCCGCAGCGTCGGGCGAGTCGTACACCGTGACGTCAGCGGCCAGCGCCTCAGCAGGCTCACTGCCCACCTCGCCGAGAACCGGAGCGAGACGGTCCCAAAGGGTGCGGAACTCGAGAAAGTCGAAGAGCTTCTTGATGACGTCGGTATCAGGTGCACCCTGGGTCAAGTCATCGAGACGAAAGTCGAGGTCGACGTCACGGACGAGCACCATCATCTCGACGTTGTTGTGGACCTTGGCCTCGTTGCCTGCGAGATTCTCTCGCAGCTTCGGCGTGAGTTCGTCGAGGGCGGCGTAGATGCCGTCGATACCGCCACGCTCGTTGATCAGCTTCGCCGCCGTCTTCTCCCCCACACCGGGGACACCGGGGAGGTTGTCAGAATTGTCGCCGCGCAGCGCTGCGTATTGGACATAGTCGACCGGCTTCACGCCGGTGCGTTCGAAGATGCCCGCCTCGTCGTAGAGGGCGTAATCGCTGACGCCGCGCTTGTTGTAAAGCACCTTGACGTGAGGGTCCTCGACCAGCTGATAGCTGTCGCGATCGCCGGTCACGATGATGACATCGTCGCTTCGATCGCGGCCCTGGGTGGCGAGGGTGGCGATAATGTCGTCTGCTTCGAATCCGACTTTCTCCAGCGTCGGAATCGCCATCGCATCGAGCACCTCGCGCACAACACCCATCTGCTGGCGGAGAATGTCCGGTGCAGCTTCCCGTTGCGCCTTGTAGGTGGGAGTCATCTCATGACGAAAGGTTGGCTCGGGCCGATCGAACGCAACAGCAATGTGATCGGGTTCGTGATCCTTCATCAGGTTGATGAGCATCGACGTGAAGCCGAACACGGCGTTGGTCACCTGTCCCGACGCTGTGGCCATGTCGGTCGGCAGCGCAAAGAATGCTCGATAGGTGAGCGAGTTTCCATCAATGAGCATCACGGTCGCCATTGCGGGCGACCCTAACGCGCCCCTCAAAGCGTTGCGTCGCCTGCCAGTACCTCGTGGGCGACGTCGATCATGCGGCGACGGGTCGACATGGCAGAACGCTGCAGGAACGTGAACGCATCACGCTCACTGAGCCCGTGCTCGTCGATCAGCTTGCCCTTTGCCCGGTCGATCGTCTTGCGCTCTTCGAACCGCTGCTCTGCGGCGTCGAGTTCGCTGCGCAATGCCGCCGCCTCACGGCGACGAGCGATCGCCAACTCAACCGCAGGCACGAGTTCCTCTCGCTGATAGGGCTTCAACAGATAGGCCATCGCGCCCGCGTCGCTCGCTTCGTGAATCAATTCTCGCTGGCTGAACGCCGTGAGGATCACGACCGCAGTGTCGGTCGAGGAGGTGATCTCGCGCGCAGCTTCGATGCCCGTCATTCCCGGCATCTTCACGTCGAGCAGCGCAAGATCGGGCCGGTGCTCCGTGACGAGCGCAACGGCATCGTCTCCGCGACCGGTGTCGGCCACGACGTCGTAGCCCTCCTCACGCAGCACTTCGACGAGGTCCATGCGGATAATCGCCTCGTCTTCGGCAACGACAACACGCACGTCGCTCACTTTGCTCCGAATCGGTCGAGCAGTTCGTCTTGTTCGGCGTCGAGCGCCGCAATCTTGGCGAAGAGGGTGTCTCGATGCTTGCGCAGGCGATCGGCGTGGCGGCTGGCCTTACGGTGCTCCCGTTCGGCAAGCGGGGTCTCCGAAACGAGTGCACGCAGACGCGCATCATCGGCTTCGTCGGCGAGCTGGACCAGCTGTTCCTCGGTGACGGCGAGGTCGTTGCGCGCAGACCGAAGCTGCTTGCTGATGGTGCGGAGGCGACGCTCGATCTGGGCCTGGGACATACGTCAATCATACGGCGCACTCCTCGCGCGGCCGTGTCCGGTGATTTCTGGGGCACGATGTGCCAATGCGCGTTGTCGCCTGGGCCTGTGCCCTTTCGTTACTTGTCGTCGGGTGCGATGGCAACGGTGCAGCCACAACCTGTGTCGAGCTGCGCGAACCCGAGGACCAGGCATCAGGTCGTCACGTACTCAGCGGGGGCACAGTCGAGTACCAGACCGACCCACCCACAAGCGGGCCCCACATTGCCGGCCCCACGCCGGCTGGCGTGCTCGACGACGGCGTGCCGCCAGAAATCCAGGTGCGGGTTCTCGAATCTGGCGGCGTCATTGTGCAGTACGACGAGTCTGTTGTCGGTACGGAACTCGAGCAGCTCAGGTCGGTCGGTTCATTGGCGATCGTGGTTGCGCCTGCAGCGTCAGAACTGCCAGCTCGAATCATCGCCACCGCCTGGACCTGGAAGCTCTCGTGTTCGGCCGTCGATCTCCGCACGCTCGAGGATTTCGCGGCCGAACGGTCCGCCGATGCCCCCGGTCTCGACTGACACTTCGCTTCGGTCAGGCCTGACGGTTGGCAACGACCTCCTCGAGCCGCTCGAGGGTTTTCTGCAGATTAGCCTTGTGCCTCTCCGGATAGCCGACCATCTCGATGAAGCGCGGAGCGAGCGACGTCGACCAGTCAAACGACTCGGTGACCATGGTGCCGCCGCCCACCTCTTCGAGTTCATACCGCCACCGATGACCGCCGACGTGGGCCCAGGCGATGCGCCGATTCTCTTCGAACTCCTTGACCGTCGATGACATCTGATACGGCACCCCGATCCTCATCTTCATCTTGAACCGGGCTCCGTCGCGCAGCCGCTCGGGCCCGCTTGCGACGCCTCTGACCGTGCCGGAACCATCCATCTCGACATGCCCGGCTGGGCTGGCGAGCACGTCGAAGATGACATCGGCAGGAAAGGGCAGGACGCGGCTATCGGAGATAATCTTGACGCTCACGGGGGACTCCAATCGTTGGCGAAAAACTACCGCCGCCGGTGTGTCTGTGATCAGTCGGGGATCGGGCCGAGTCGGCCACCGGCGTTCGTGCGGATGAGCCAGAGCCCGGCCACGAGCATCACGATCCATCCGATCATCACCGAGGTGATAAACGCATTCCGCGCCGTGCCCGCGACCAGCAGGATCATTGGCGCAAAGCCACCGGCGAACCCGACAGCGAGGCTCATTCGCTGAGGCGGCTGCACCCAGGCGATCGCAAGCATCGAACAAGCGACGATCGCAGGCGGCAGAGCAAGCACCGGCCCGACGAAACCGGCCCCGGGAAGCGCACCGATCGAGAACGCCATAAGACGACCGGCCAGCCCGATTCGTGCCCGCGGCTCGAAGGTCGACGGCTCGGCGCCCTCGTGCTCCTCTTCGAGCGCCTTCGTGACGGCGGCAAAAAACACACCGCCCACCGGCAACCAGAGCGCGAGCGCCACAGCGGTCGCCGCCACCAAACCCATCTGCCAGAGCAGCACCAGAGCGACCCACGCGACCGGGAACGAGATCAGCAACCAACGACGAGCACGCTTGAGCGATTCGAGGACCTGGGGGTCAGCCACGTCATGACCGTAGGCGGGCCACGAGTGCTACTGGAATCCCGGGAGCCCGGCGCCGGTGCTCCCGATGACGAAACCCACACCCAGAGGACAGCCGTAGGCAGGTAGTGGTTGCGTACCCGGGGCGGGACTTGAACCCGCACGCTCTAGGAGCAGCGGATTTTGAGTCCGCCGTGTCTGCCAATTCCACCACCCGGGCGGGTGCGTCGCCCACGGTGGGGTGACGATGTCTGGGCGGCAGCGTAGCCTCTCCGCCATGTCGTCCAGCACCCAATCACAGCGTCTCGCGCTCCTCGCGATCGTCGCTGCGGTCCTGGTATGGCGCGAGGTTGAGATCCGCCGCCATGAGCCCGACCTCAACGACTGGCCACGACACGACCGTTCCTGATTCGGACAGCGCGTTTCTCAGCGTGAACTTCTCACAAAGTTACTCGCCGGTAATGAAACGCTCGGCAAGCCTCGACAGTCTGATCGTCTGTGTCGCCCCTGCCCTTCGGGCGACCGACTACTGGAGGGCAGGATTTCATGATCGTCTTCACCTACCCGGGTCAGGGCTCCCAGACGCCGGGCATGGGCGCCGCCTGGGTCGACCACCCCTCGTGGGAACTCGTCGAAGAGGCATCCGACGCAACCGGCCGCAACATCGCCAATCTCCTCCTCGACACTGATGCCGAAGAGCTGACGATGACCCGCAACGCGCAGCTGTCGACCTTCGTGACCTCAATGGTCGTGCTCGACGCCGTCAGTCGCACCGGCGCAGAAGCAGCCGCTCACGCAGGCCACTCGCTCGGCGAGTACAGCGCCCTGTGTGCCGCAGGCGTACTCGACTTCGCCGACGCGGCGAAGCTCGTCAACGAACGCGGCGACGCCATGCAGGCCGCCGCCGATGAGCAGGACGGCACGATGGCCGCCATCCTCGGCCTCGACGACGACCAGGTCGATGTCGCCTGCCAGAAAACAGCCGGCAACGCCTGGATCGCCAACTACAACGCACCCGGCCAAGTCGTAATCGCCGGATCGCCCGAGGATCTCGACCGGGCATGTGCCACCGCCAAGGAACTCGGCGCCAAGCGCGCAATGCGGATCCCGGTCGGCGGCGCCTTCCACTCGCCGCTCATGGCACCCGCCCGCGATCGGCTTCGCAAGGCAATCGACCAGGTCGAGTTCCGCAACGCCGAACAAACTGTCTACTGCAACGTCGATGCCATGGCGCACACCGACGGCGTCGACTTCGCCGACCTTCTCGGTGCTCAGCTCACCTCGCCCGTCCGCTGGCGCCAGACCCTCCGGGCGCTCGAGACCGACGGCTTCACGACCTTCGTCGAACTCGGTCCCGGCACCGTCCTCACCGGCCTGGTCAAGCGGGCAATCAAGACCGCCGGCCGGGTCAGCGTGTCGACCCCCACCGACGTCGACGGCCTCCTAGAGACCCTCCAGGGCACCAAGACCAGCGAGGCGGCTACGGCCACCGTTCTCGAGGGAGAACATCTCTTCGCCACCGAACGCATGGTGGTCTCCCCCGGCGCCGGCATCTTCGCCCCGAACGAGGCCTGCGTCGACGGCACCGTCATCAAGGTTGGGCAGTTGCTCGGCACGGTCGGCTCCGCCGAGGTTCGCAGCTCGTTCGCTGGCGAAATCAAAGGCGTGCTCGCCTACGACGGCGAGCGGGTCACCTCTCGCCAGCCGATCGCCTGGCTCCGGACCATGGCATGAGCATCCGCGTCGCCGGCATCGGCACCGCCCTTCCCGAAAAGGTCGTAACCAACGACGATCTCGCCCAGCACATGGAAACCTCCGATGCCTGGATCCGCGAACGGTCGGGTATTGGCGAGCGCCGGGTCGGTGGCTCCACGGTCGAGATGGCGGTCGAGGCCGCCAACGCCGCCATCACGGCCGCAGGTCTCACGCCGGACGACATCGGCTTCCTCGTGTTGTGCACGACCACACCCGAGAAGATCTTTCCCGCATCCAGCGCCATGGTCGCCGCAGGTCTCGGTATCACCTGCGGCGCAATGGACCTCAACGTCGTATGCGCCGGCTTCCCCTACGGCTATGTGGCCGCATACGGGATGATGAACACCCCAGGCGGCCCAGATCGCGTGCTCGTCATCGGGAGCGACGCCATGTCGGGCATCGTCGACTGGACCGACCGGGGCACCGCCATCCTCTTCGGCGATGGTGCCGGCGCTGTCGTGCTCGAAAAAAGTGCGCAAGGCGAACTCCTCGGCCAGGACTTCGGCGTCAATGGCGACCTGGAATCCATCCTTTACTGCGATCTGGGTGACACGATCGTCATGGAAGGCCGCGAGGTCTTCAAGCGGGCCGTGCGGGCCGTCACCGGTTCGGTACAGAACGCACTCGCCCAGGCGGGGATCAGCGCCGACGACATTGACGTCGTCCTTCCCCACCAGGCCAACATTCGCATTATCGAAGCCGTGACCCAACGTCTCGGCATTCCCATGGAGAAGACCTTCAACGTGCTCGAACACACTGGCAACACATCTGGCGCCAGCATCCCGATGGCAATGGCTGCCGCCCACGAGACAGGCGTCCTGGAACCTGGGGCCGTGGTGCTCATGAGCGGCTTTGGGGCCGGCATGGCCTGGGGCAGCGTGGTGGTGACATGGTGAGCGCCCGCGTCGTCCTCGTCACCGGAGGCAACCGAGGGATCGGCCACGCCATAGCCAAACGGTTCGTTGCAGCCGGACACCAAGTCGCCATCACGTCGCGTTCGGGGCAGGCCGACGACAGCGATGATCTCCTCGTCGTGCAAGCCGATGTCACCGACTCCGCATCGGTCGACGCCGCCGTGACCGAGGTCGAAGAAAGGCTCGGACCCGTCGAGATCCTCGTCTCCAATGCCGGCATCACCAAAGACGGCCTCGTACTTCGCATGAGCGATGACGACTTCATGGACGTCATCGACGCCAACCTCAATGGCGGCTTCCGAGTCGCCAAGCGGGTGTCGAAGGGGATGATGAAGGGCCGTTGGGGACGCATGATCTTCATCTCCTCGATCGTCGGTCTCGGTGGCCAAGCCGGTCAGGCCAACTACGCCGCCAGCAAGGCAGGCCTGATCGGCATGGCAAAGTCCTTTGCCAAGGAATTCGCCAGCCGCGGCATCACCGCCAACGTGGTGTGCCCAGGCCCGATCGAAACCGACATGCTCGCGGCCCTCACCGATGCGCAACGCAATGCCATCATCAGCGTGGTGCCCGTCGGCCGACTCGGCCAAGGCAAGGAGATCGCCGCAGCCGTCGAGTTCCTGGCGTCCGACCCGGCCGCCTACATCACCGGTACGGTGTTGCCGGTTGATGGCGGTTACTCGATGGGCTGACTAGCCTTTCGGTGCCTTTCACAACGATCTTTCGACCAGGCAGCACTATGGCGTGGTCACCAACCAATGGAGCAATGCAGTGAGTGACAACTTCGAGCGATTCAAGAAGTGCGCCGTCGACGTTCTGTCCGTCGATGAGAGCGCCGTCGTGCCAGAGGCCACCTTCGAGTCCCTCGACGCCGACAGCCTCGACCTGGTCGAGCTCGTCATGGCGCTCGAGGAAGAGTTCGACGTCGACGTCGAAGAGGAGGAACTGGAAGGCGTGAACACAATCCAGGCCGCCTTCGACCTGGTCACCTCCAAGCTCTGATGCTCGGCCGCCGCGTCGCTGTCACCGGCATCGGAGTCGTCGCACCGGCCGGCATCGGCAAGGTCGCATTCTGGAACGGCCTGCTCTCGCCAGCGCCCAACGGCTTCCGTCAGATCGACGACTGGGACCCAGCTCCATACTTCGACAATCCGAAGGAAGCTCGCCGCAGCGACCGCGTGGCCCAGTTCACGCTGGCGGCTGCGGCCGAGGCACTCGAACAGGCCGGTGAAATCACGGCCGACCCCGCCCGACGAGGCACGTTCGTCGGTACGGGCGTCGGCGGCATCGGCACGCTCGAAGAACAGATCGAAGTCCGCCTTTCCAAGGGCGAACGGCGGGTCTCCCCGTTCCTCGTTCCGATGATGATGGCCAACGCTCCGGCCGCCACCATTTCGATGCGTTATGGCTGGCAGGGACCATGCGAAAACACGGTCACCGCATGCGCAGCGGGCACCCATGCGATCGGCAATGCCGCTCGCATGATTGCCGACGGCCGCTGCGACGTCGTGATGGCCGGAGGCGCTGAGGCGCCGTTCACGCCCACCGCTGTCGCCGGCTTCGGCAACATGACAGCGCTCTCGAACAGCGGCGACAGCCGGCCGTTCGACGTGAACCGCGATGGGTTTGTCATGGCCGAGGGAGCCGCCATTCTAGCCCTCGAGGCGTGGGAACTCGCCGAGGCGCGTGGCGCCACGATCCTTGGCGAGGTGCTCGGCTCTGCCTCCACCGCCGACGCCCACCACATCACGGCCCCGTCGCCGGGTGGCGTAGGCGCCGTCACGTGCATGCAGTTGGCCATGGACGACGCCGGCATCACACCCGATCAGATCAGACACATCAACGCGCACGGCACGTCGACCGACAAGAACGACGCTGCCGAAGCCGAGGCCGTCGCCAAGGTGTTTGGCACAGACGACTCGGGCCCGTTGGTCACCTCGACCAAGGGCATCACCGGCCATGCGCTCGGAGCTGCCGGTGCGCTCGAGGCCGTGGCGGTTCTGCTCGCCATGCAGCACGGCAAAGTGCCGCCCACGGCGGGCCTCACCGAACGCGACCCTGAACTCCCGGCGATCAACATCGTCGACGGTGGCCCCGTCGACTGGGAGCCTGGGCCATCACTGTCGAACAGCTTCGGCTTCGGCGGGCACAACGGCACCCTGGTGCTCGGCCCGGCCTGATTCGCGCCAATCCCGACGTCAGCGCCTCGGCTTCGGCCGGGGCATTCGTCGTTTTCGCCATCGACGCCGAATCAGGCGCCGACCGGAGATCCGTGATGGTTGACCATGAGCCAGCCACGGGCTGGGTCCCGAACGAACACGTTGGTGGCCGCCGCCGTAAACGTCGCACCGGGAGCGACCAGATTTTCGTCGCAGGTAACCCATGCCACATCGCCAACCACCTCGACGGTGTCGTTGGTGAGGATGAACTGATTCCGTCCAGGGCCCCCGAGAATCCGGCGCCACGACGTCTCGACCTCGGCCCATCCTCGCAGGATCGGCCAGCCTGGGTGCGTGCACGCCACCCGATCGGAGTGCTCCCATACCGCCTGCATGGCGGCGAGGTCGCGGGACTCGTGTGCGTCGTAGAACGCCGCGTTGACCGCCCGCACCGCGTGGGCGTCGTTCACCGGTTCAGCCGGTGGTGGCAGCATCGACGATCACGAACATGAGGTCGCAGCTCACGGCAAGCTCGCCGTTGACGGTCGCCGTACCTCTTCCCTTGCCTGCTCGCGCCGACAACCGACCCATCTCGACCGTGAGTTCGAGTGTGTCCCCAGGCCGTACCTGCCGGCGAAACCGAGCCGAATCGAGCCCACCAAAAAGTGGAAGCTTGCCGGCGAAGCGCACGTCGGAGAGCAGTGCGAACGCTCCGACCTGGGCGATCGCCTCGCACATCAGCACGCCGGGTAGCGTCGGGCGCCCCGGAAAGTGACCCGAAAAGAAGGCCTCGTCGCCTTTAAGTGTCCAGGCTCCAACGGCCTTCGTGCCAGGATCGAGCTCGGTGATTTCGTCGATGAAAAGGAACGGGTGCCTGTGGGGCAGGACCTCGTCGGGGCGCGGAATGCTCATGCGTTCACCAGGGCGGCGAGCAGCTTCTCCGGTGTCGCCTTCGGGCTGATCTTGTACCACGCGTGCTCAATCTTGCCGTTGCCACCGATCAGGAATGCCGAGCGGATGATCCCCTCGTACTCCCTGCCGTAGAGCTTCTTGGGCCCCCACGTACCGTACGTGTCGGCGGTGACGTGATCCGGGTCCGAGAGCAACGGAAAGCCGAAGTCGTGCTTGGCATCCCACGCCGCCTGGGCCTTCGGAAGGTCGGGTGAAACACCAAGAATGACGGTGCTACCGATCTCGCCGGCAATGTCGCGGAGCCCGCACGCCTGGGTCGTACAACCCCCGGTGTTCGCCTTCGGGTAAAAAAAGAGCAGCACCCGGCGACCCTTGTACGCACTCAGCCGGTGCTTGGCACCGCGCTGATCGGCGAGATGAAAGGCCGGTGCACAGTCACCGGCAGCGAGACGAACAGGATCGGACATCGTCGCAACCTAGACCGAAATTGCCGCCCGGTCGCGCAACGGGGACGGCCTCTCGGCCGTCCCCGTCTGCGATTTCGCAGGAACGAGAATCAGCTCTTGCCGGCGGCCTTGAGCTTCGAGCCGGCGGACACCTTGGCACGGGTGCCGGCCGGGACGTGGATCGCTTCACCGGTCTGCGGGTTGCGGCCGGTGCGGGCCGAGGTGTTGGCCTTCTCAACCTTGAGCCAGCCAGTGATCGACACCTGGTTGCCCTTGCCGATTTCGGCCGCGATGGTTTCGAACATCGCGTCGAGCGCCGCACCGGCATCCTTCTGGGAAATGCCGGCCGAGTCGGCCATCGCTGCGACGAGTTCGCCCTTATTCATGATTGGTACTCCTTGCTTTGTTCCACGGCAACCGCGGAGACTGGGTTACACGCGAATCGAAATCGCGCCGTGAGTCAAGCATTTCCGCCTGTCCCTGGAACTACTTTGCCGCAGAATGACGCGGAAGTCATGGATCCCCAGCACCAGAGAGACCAAATAACAACCGATCGGGTCAGGCTGAGCGGGGTGCTCAGACGTCGCTGTCGGACTCCTCGGTGTTGCGCATGAAGTCGGCTGAGCGCACGAAGTACTCGATCAGCGCGGAGCGCATCGGCTCGGCCGGTGGATCCGCTTCGAGCGCAGTGATCATGCAGCGCAGCCACGCGTCGCGAGCCGCAAGGTCCACTCTGTAAGGGTTGTGACGCATCCGCAACCGAGGATGCCCACGTTCGTCGGAGTAGGTCGTGGGCCCGCCCCAGTACTGCATCAGAAACCGCCGGAGCCGATCCTCTGCGCCGGACAAATCGCGGGGATACATCGGCCGTAGCAGGTCATCGGCGGCGATCTCACCGTAGAACCGCTCGACGAGGGCGGTGAAGTAGGACTCGCCGCCGACTGCTTCGTACAGGGTGACCTCTTCACTCACCCGGCCGACGCTAGCCCGCTGCTCCTGGTTGGCGGACAACACCGTTCGCTACGCTCCCGTGCGTGCCTAACCTGTCGACGGACAACCCGCTGCGGCTGCGGAGAAACTGTCGCTGATGACGGCATCAGTCGGACGAGCCTGGGCTCGGATTGGGCTCCTCGGTAATCCTGGTGACCTCTACGGCGGGAAGGCCCTCGCGGCGGTGATCGACGCGTTCGAAACGGTTGCGACGGTGACCCAGACCGTCTTCTACGCCCCAGCATCGTTCCAACCCGACGTTGGGGACCTCCAGCGTCTCGCGGTTGCTCGAGTCGCTCCCTCGAAGGGGGCGATCGCACTGGGGCTGAGGACCGACGTGCCGTTGCAGTCAGGCCTCAGCGGTTCGAGCGCCATCCTTCTCGCAACGCTGCGGGCGCTCGACGCCCACCTTGACCTCGGCCTCGACCCGCTCGAGATGGCACAGATCGCCTGGGATATCGAACGAGAGGATCTCGGCGTCGTCGCCGGCCCCCAGGATCGCGTCATCCAGGCCCTTGGAGGGCTCCAGTACATGGACTTTTCTGGTCCCGACGAGATCGGCGTCCACGAGGCTCTCGATCCTGATCTCCTGCCGCCATTGCTGGTCGCGTGGCCCAAGGAACCCGGTACGCCCTCGGGAGACATCCACCGGGCGCTCTGGGATCGCTGGAGCGCTGGCGACTCGGCACTGCGCCAGTCGCTCGCTGGATTTGCCGAGATCGCCGACACAGGCCGTCAGGCACTGCTCGACCGCGACACAACGGCGTTTTGCGATGCGGTCGATGCCAACTTCGATCTGCGGCGCACGATCTTTTCGCTCGACGACGACCAAGCGGCCCTCGTCACTGCGGCACGAGCAGCTGGCGCTGCGGCGAAATTCTGTGGCTCTGGCGGTGCGATCGTGGCGGTTCCGAGGCCGGGAACGGACCTCGACGCCGCCGCCGACTCGCTCGGATCAGGGGCGTCAGTCTGTCGCCGAGTCCGCGTCTCGCTCACCCCGTAGGAAGGCGTCGCGGGCTTCGTCACCGTGGCCCTGCAGGTTGAGTTCGTAGGTAAACCCCTGCTCGAAGCGGTACGAGTTCATCGGGGCGTGATCGATGCCGAGCAGTGATGCCTTGGCCGCTCGGATCACCGGGGCGGACTTCGAGGCGATCACACCGGCGATCTCACGGGCGCGATCCATCAACTCGCCAGCGGGCACGACGTCGAGCACGGTGCCCCACTCTTGCAGCTGCTCGACCGAGACCGGCTCACAGCTGTAGAGCATCCACCGAAGATGCTTCTCCGGCACCAGGCGACCGAGGTGCGTGGCCGCACCCAGGGCCCCGTTATCGACTTCGGGCAGCCCGAGCTTCACGCCCTCGGCGGCCAGCACGATGTCGGCGGAGCCCGCCAACCCGATACCGGTGCCGAGGCAGAAATCGTTGACGGCGCACACGACTGGCACAGCGCATTCGTAGACGGCCCGAAACGCCTCGGCGCACGCCCGGTTGACTCCCAAGATCCCCTCGTGACCGGGCATCGACTGCATTTCCTTGATGTCGACGCCAGCGCAGAAGCCGCGACCGGTTGCGGTGAGGATCACGGCGGTGATCTCGGAGCGATGCTTCACTCCGTTGAGCAATTCGGCAAGGGCCTGCGTGTCAGCGATCGGGAGCGCGTTGACCTTAGGGTTGTCCATGACCAGCTCGAGGACTCCCTCGGCGGTGACCGACTGATGGATCGTCATCGGCGCACCAACACCGACGAACCATGGCCGAACAGGCCCTGGTTGGCGGAGATGCCGACGCGAGCACCCTCGACCTGGCGTTTCCCGGCGTCACCCCGAAGCTGCCAGGTGAGTTCGCACACCTGGGCGATCGCCTGGGCGGGGACAGCCTCACCGAACGCACCCAGGCCACCCGACGGATTGACCGGAAGGCGGCCACCGATCTCAGTGACGCCGTCGCGCAGGAGCTTCTCCGCCTCGCCCTCGGCGCAGAAGCCAAGCTGCTCGTACCAGTCGAGCTCAAGGCTCGATGACAGATCGTAGACCTCGGCGACATCGACGTCATCAGGGCCGAGACCGGACTCCTCGTACACCTTGTCGCCGATCGATTGCTTGAAGCCTCGCAACGGTTCGGGCGTGGCACCCGCCGAGTCGGTGGCCATATAGGGCAGGTCGATCACGGTGTCGGGATAGACGGGTGTGACCGTGGACAAACCCGCGATTCGCACGGGATCGGTGTGACCGTGGGCCTTGGCGTACTCCATTGAGCAGATC
>PBTQ01000089.1 GCA_002729125.1 Acidimicrobiaceae bacterium
GACCCGGCGATCGCCGATCGGATTGCGATCCATGAGATGGGTGCCGACGGCCGCTCGGTCACGTTCGGCGAGCTCGACGAACTGGTGCAGCGCACCGCCGAGGGGCTCTTCGGCACTGGCGGCGTGCAGGTCGGCGATCGGGTGGCCGTGATGATCCCGCCGGGCGTCGATCTCGCCATCGCCCTGTACGCCTGCTGGCGGATGGGCGCCGTACCCGTGCTGATCGATCGTGGGCTCGGTCCAGCCCAGATGAGCGCGGCGATGAAAGTGGCCGACCCCGACCACCTGATCGGGATTCGGCGGGCGCTCGCAGCGGCGAGGACGCTTCGCTGGCCAGGGCGCCGGATCGCCGTCGAGCCGACCAATCGTGTGGCCCGCCGACTGCTCGGCGTGAAGCACGACCTGACGTCACTACAGAACGCGCCGGCAGTGACCTTGCCGGCGGTCGATCCCGACGCCGAGGCGGCGGTGGTTTTCACGTCAGGAGCGACCGGCCCATCGAAGGGGGTGCGGTACAGCGCAGCCCGCATCGATGCGCAGATCCGCACCCTCGTCGAGCAATACGACATTTCCGCCGACGATTCGCTCGTCGCCGCGTTCGCTCCGTTCGCGCTGTACGGCCCGGCGATGGGTCTTCCCTCGACCGTGCCCGACATGGACGTGAGCTCCCCCGGCACGCTCACGGCAGCGACCCTCCTCGACGCCGTCGAAGCGGTCGACGCCTCACTCGTGTTCGCCTCGCCGGCGGCGATCCTGAGCGTGCTCGAAACGCTCGACGAACTCGGTGACCGGGACCGCACGTCGCTCGACCATGTCCGTCTTCTCCTTTCGGCCGGTGCACCGGTGCCCGGCCACGTGCTGCGAGCCGCAGTCGATCGACTCGTTCCGAACGCCGCGGCGCACACACCCTACGGCATGACCGAATGTCTGCCGGTCGCCGACATCGACCTGGTCTCGTTGGAGTCGCTCGGTCCCGACGCGCTCCATCACCTCGGGGTGTGTGTCGGGACGCCGGTGGACGGTGTCGAGCTCCTAATCGATCCGCTCGACGAGCTCGGCATGCCGACCGGTCTTCCCACCGCCGAACCGGGCGTGCTCGGCGAGGTCCGGGTACGGGCCGCCCATCAGCGGATCGGCTATGACCGCCTGTGGCACACGACCCACCTCGGCTCTCCCGCCGACGGCTGGCACGCCACCGGCGATATCGGGGCGGTCGACGCCGATGGCCGCCTCTGGATCGGTGGCCGTACCGGCCACGTGATCCGCACGGCGACCGGTCCGGTTGCGCCAACCCCGATCGAACGGGCTGTCGACATGGTCGACGGCATCCGTCGTTCGGCTGCCGTCGGTGTCGGGCCCGCCGGGACCCAGGTGGTGGTCGTGATCGCAGAGACGAGCGATGTCGGTCGGCGCCCTCGTCAGAGCTCGCTCGATCGCATCGACCGGATCCGTGCGGCGGTCACCGAGGCAACCGGCCTCGACGTGGCGGCGTGTATCGAGGTCGCCTCGCTTCCGGTCGATCGTCGCCACAACTCCAAGATCGACCGCACCCACCTCGCCGACTGGGCGACCGGTGTGCTCGAGGGCGGATCGGTTCGCAACCCATGAGTGTGCTCGTCACCGGCGCCACCAGCCTCCTCGGCCGTCACACGGTTGCCCGGCTGCTCGACGCCGGCCAGGACGTCGTCGTGTTCCAGCGCACGCCCTGCGGTCTCGACGGGGTGGTCGAGCACCTCGGCTCGGTCACCGATGCCGATGGCGTCGACGCCGCGGTGGCAGGGGTCGATGGTGTGATCCACCTTGCAGCGAAGGTCGACCCGGTCGGCGACTGGGCCGATTTCGAGGCGATCAACGTCGACGGCGCCGCCACGGTGCACGCTGCCGCTCGTACTGCGGGCGTGTCGCGGTTCGTGTACGTCTCGAGCCCGTCGGTCGCCCATGACGGCTCGTCGATCAGTGGCGACGGTGCTGCGCCGGCCGACCCGGAGCGGGCCCATGGCCACTACTCGGTGTCCAAAGCGATGGCGGAGCGGGCCATCCTTGCGGCCTCTGACGACACGATGCCGGTCGTCGCCGTTCGCCCCCATCTCGTCATCGGGCCGGGCGACACCCAGTTGATCGGCCGCATCGTCGACCGGGCCCGCGAGGGCCGCATGCCGTTGATCGGCTCGGGCCTGGCGCTCGTCGACACGACCTGGGTCGACAATGCCGCCGCCTCGCTGCTCGCTGCGCTCAATGCCCTCCCCGGAGTCGGTGGTCGGGCGTTCGTCGTGTCGAATGGCGAGCCTCGCACCGTCCACGAGCTCATCGCCCAGATCACTGCCGCTGCGGGTGTCGACTGGTCACCTCGTGCGGTGCCCGCCCGCGCCGCCATCGCCGGTGGTGCCGCAGCGGAGGCCGTGTGGGAGCGCAGCGGACGGGATGGTGAACCGCCGATGACTGCGTTCGGGGCCGAGCAGCTCTCCTCCGCCCACTGGTTCGATCAGCGAGAGACCCGCACTGCGTTGGGCTGGGTGCCCGAGGTCAGCCTCGCTGACGGCTGGGTCCGACTCGCCGCCTCGTTCGCCGAGGGCTGAGCCGTCGGATCAGCTGGGTCGTTCGCCGCGCAGCTTGTCGATCGCCCGGCGGTCCTTTTTCGTCGGGCGACCGCTGCCCCGGTCGCGCTGGGCGAACACGGGGAGATCGAGATGGTCCTGCTTCTTCGGCGGTGGTGGCGAACGGTCCTCGACGGCAGCGGCCGCCAGCGAGGCCGACACCCGCTTCTCGAGCAGTTCGTGAGCGACATAGATGATCGTGCGGTCACGCCGAGCGGCTTGCACGACGTCGCCGACCTTCACCTTCGACGCGGGCTTGGCGACGTCGCCGTTGATGTGGATCCGCCCGGCCGTGCAGGCGTCGGTGGCCTGACGACGGGTCTTGAAGACCCGAACCGCCCATAACCATTTATCGACGCGCACAGCCATGGTGTCAGTGTGGCAGGCTGCCCTTTCACTTGTTCCGTTTGGACCGAACGGCCAAGCTGAGCACGGCGTTGATGACCTCCGGGGGGACGTATGCAGACACCGATGACCATCCGTGATCACCTCGAGCGGGCCCGGATCGTGTACGGCAACCGGGTGGGCATCTATGACGAGCCGGACCAGCCGGCGCCCAGCCTGGGCGACCTCACCTATGGGCAGTTCTACGACCTGGCCCAGGGCATGGCGGCTGGCCTCGACGACCTCAGTCTCGAGCAGGGTGCTCGTGTCGGCATCGTGTCGCAGAACTCCGCCCGCCTGCTCACCACGCTCTTCGGCGCCAGCGCGTGGGGGCGCGTGGCGGTTCCGATCAATTTCCGACTCGGACCCGAGGAGGTGGAGTACATCGTCGACCACTCGGGCTGTGACGTGTTGATTCTCGATCCTGAACTCGAGGACACGCTCGGCGACATCAAGGTCAAGCATCGCTTCATCTCTGGTGAGGAGTCCGACTCGCTGTTCAAGGTCGATGCTGAGGCCCGGCCGTGGAACCCCGACGAGGACGCCACGGCCACCATCAACTACACCTCCGGCACCACAGCCCGCCCCAAGGGGGTGGAGATGACGCACCGCAACCTGTGGAGCAACGCCGCCACCTTCGGCTGGCACACGGGGGTCAACGACCGCGACGTCTACCTCCACACGCTTCCGCAGTTCCACTGCAACGGCTGGGGCATGCCGTACGCCACGACAGCGATGGGGGTGCCGCAGGTCAACCTTCGCAAGGTCGATGGTCCGGAGATCCTGCGCCGTATCGAGACGTACGGCGTGACCCTCTTGTGTGGCGCGCCGGCAGTGGTCGCCGCCATTCTCGACGCGGCCGCCGAGTGGGATGGTGAGATTCCCGGCAAGGACAGGGTCCGGATGGTCGTGGCCGGTGCTCCGCCGCCCACCCGCACGATCGAGCGGGTCGAGACCGAACTCGGTTGGGAGTTCATCCAGATCTATGGCCTCACCGAGACGGCGCCGCTGCTGACGATCAATCGCTCGCGTCAGGAGTGGGACGACGACACCCCGGCCGAACGGGCGTCGAAGTTGAGCCGTCAGGGTGTGCCGGCGGTGGGGATCACCATGGCCACCGATCCCGAGGGCGAGGTGCTGGCCCGGGGTAACCACATCCTGAAGTCCTATTGGAGCAACCCGGAGGCCTCAGCCCAGGCGCTCGCCGACGACTGGTTCCACACCGGCGACGGTGGTGTGATCGACGATGACGGCTATCTCTCACTGCAGGATCGTAAGAAGGACGTGATCATCTCCGGCGGCGAGAACGTCTCGTCGATCGAGGTCGAGGACTGCCTGTTCTCGCATCCTGCCGTCGAGGAGGCGGCGGTGATCGGTGTGCCCGACGAGAAGTGGGGCGAGACGGTCAAGGCGCTCGTGGTGGTAGGCGGCGATGCCGACGTGAGCGAGCGAGATCTCATCGACTACTGCCGAGAGAAGATCGCTCATTACAAGTGTCCGACCTCGGTCGAGTTCCGTCAGGAGCTCGCTCGCACGGCCACGGGCAAGCTGCAGAAGTTCAAGCTGCGCGCTCCCTATTGGGAGGGCGTCGAGAAGGGCATCAACTAGCGCGGCGTTAGGGCCGGGGCGGCGGGCCCGGGACGACGTAACCGACGCCGTCGACGTAGCGGGCGTTGGCTGGGACCGGGCGTTCGTCGTCAGGGTCGAGCACCCAGCCGTGTCCGTCCACCCATGTCGGGGGGCGGGCTTTCGGCACGCCACCGGACGGGGTGGGGTCAGGCGGTGGTTCGGGGTCGCCGGTCCAGGGCGGCAGCGTCACCCGTTCGTTCGGCGCGGCTCGGGTCGGCAAGGTGGGGCGGAACGGTGGTGGTTCGGTCGGCGGGGCGAAGGTGGTGTCGCTGCCAGTGACAATCGGCGGCACCATGCCGGAGTCCGGCCCGGACGTGAGCGGGATGTCGACCGGTGGGGCGAACGGGTCGGTCGGCGGCGCGGCGTCGGCCGGGACGACGGGGTTGGACGGTGGTGTGGCGGGCACGACCGGTGTCGACGGTGGGGTGACCGGCTGCTGGGGTGGCGCACTTGCTTGGGGGCGGACTGGCTCGATGTGGGTGGTCGGCACCGGGGTTGTGGGTGGGGACGGGGCCGGCGCGGGGCGGCGGACGACCGTGGGTTCGGGCCGGGCCCGTTCGTCGGGCCAGAGCCAGGAGGCGAGGAGCAGTGCGGCACCCGCCACGGCGAGCACGACCGAGGGGACGATCGTCGTGCGCAGCAGGGCGGTGATGAGCGCAGCGAAGATCTCCGCCTGATCACCGATCGCAACGCGCAGCAACGCGGGCACGCCGTAGCCGACGATCAGGTAGACCGCCGTGGTGCTGATCGCCCAGAAGGCGGCCTTGCGGAGCACCGATGGCCGGTCGCTGGTGGTGAGGAAAGCCATCAGCACCATGACGAGCGAGATGCCAGCGAGGAAGGGCACCGAGGTCTCGAGGAAGGTCTTGACCGGGCTCGAGTTCGGGATGTTCTCCGTGGGGAGATCGATGGACCAGTCGGTGTCGGCGGGGATCGCGGCGGCGGCCTCGGGTGAGATCGATGCGATCTGTTCGCGAGCGACCTCGGCGACCGGGTTGAGGTCGACGGTCTGGGGGACGTCGTTGAGTCCGAGGAAGGAGCGGTGGGTTTCGCGGAGGGAGTTGATGACGAGACCGGTGATGCGTCCGTCGTTGAGCACAGCAAACGCTGCTGCGTCGACCTGTTCTTCGGTGACGGGCATGCCGTCGGGCAGCGCCGACGAGATCGAGCCGGCGATGTTGGTGGCGACCTGCGCCTTCACCTGCTCGTTGTCGAGGAGTTCTTGGGCCACCGTGGCCGACCGGTCCTCGTCGAAGATCGTGCCGAGGGCGAGGTAGCCCGACCATGCAAAAGAGCCGATCAGCAGAGCCGGGCCGAGGATGAGCCCGGCGATCACTCGCCTGAACATGGACGGCATGTTCTCACATCAGACCGGAGTGCCGGTGTCGCCTGACGTCGGAGGGCTACGAGCCCAGCAGCGCCACGATCTGGTCCTCGGTGGTCCAGTCGTAGGGCGTGTCGGCTCGGTCGCTGTCGCGCCACCAGGTGTGAGCCCAGTCAAGCATCGAGGCGGTGGTGTGTTCGGGCGTCCACCCGACGTCGGACTGCAGGCGATCGATGTTGAATGAGGTGTCTTGGTCCCACCAGTGGATGTTGGGAGCCAGGTGTTGCACGAGGTTGATGCAGAGCATGAAGCGGGTGCGCAGCATGGCCCGCGGGCCTTGTGCCTGTTGCTTCTTGGCGTTGCCGCTCGAGCGGATGTCGAGGGCGCCGGACTGCTGGACGATGTCGATCGACCGCTCTCCCGTCCAGAGGTCTTCCATGACGTCGGCGGGAATATGGAGGACGTTGGCGTCGACGCCGACGGCTGCGGCGCACAGGGCGACGTACTCGTTGCGGGTGACGGACTCGGCGCCAGTGAGGTTGTAGCGACGTCCGAAGGTGGCCGGCCTTCCCATGAGCTGTTCGAGCGCTCGGGCTTGGTCGTCGACGTCGCCGACCTGCAGCCGCGTCGAGCCGTCGCCGGGCACGAGGATCGGTCGGCCCATTTGGAGTCGGGCGAACATGCGCTGTTCGCGGTCGGTCATCGCGTTATGGGGGCCGAGCACCATTGAGAACGGCACGGTCGTCGCGGGGAATCCCCAGTCGGCGTGCGCTACGAAGAGCCGGTCCTCGCAGAGCAGCTTGTGGAGGCCGTATTCGATCTGGGTCTCGCCTCGGTCGTCTGGGCCGTCTTCGGTAATTGGCCGGTTCTGCGACTGGTAGGTGACGGTGGAGCTGGCGAACACATAGTGGCCGATCGCGTCACGGAAGAGCTCCATCATGATGTCGACGTCTTCGGGGTGGTACGCCGACACGTCGTGCACACAGTCCCATTCGGTGCCCCCGAGCACCGTCCGGAGTTGCTCGTGGTCGGTGCGGTCGGCGACAAGTCGACTGACCGAGTCGGGGATGTCGGACTCGGTTCGGCCTCGATTGCACACTGTGACCTCGTGGCCTTGGCGGACCAGTTCGTGCACGAGTGCCAGGCCATTGAACTGGGTGCCACCCATCACCAGGACTCGCATGACGTCTCCTTCGTCCCCAATCGTCGGTGGAGACTCTTGCACACGTCGTCTGCTGCGGGCATGGTCACATCTCGCCGAGGGGGTGTGACACGCTTTCGGGGATGGGTACCTGGTGGATCAACGGCGAACTCGTTCCCGGCGACGAGGCGAGTCTGTCAATCACGGACCATGGCCTCACCGTGGGCGACGGCTGTTTCGAGACAACGACGATCGTGCGCGGCGTGCCGTTCGCCATGCGGCGCCATCTCGCCCGGCTTCGCCACAGCCTGAGCGGCCTCGGCATCGACCTGGTGATGACCGACGAGGCGCTTCAGGAGGCGGCTCAGATGGTGGCCGATGCCAACCCGGAGCATCACGTACTGCGTTTCACTGTCACCGCAGGGCCGGGCCCGTTGGGTTCGGGCCGTGCTGACTCGGCTGCGTCGGTGATCATCGGATCGAGTCCGTCGCGTGGCTGGCCGCCGTCGGCTGCGGTTGTGACGGTGCCGTGGCCCCGCAACGAACGCGGTGCGCTGGCGGGGATCAAGTCGACGAGTTACGCCGAGAATGTGGTGGCCCTCGCTCATGCCACGGAGCGCGGCGCATCGGAGGCGATCTTCGCCAACACGATCGGCAACCTGTGCGAGGGCACCGGGACGAATATCTTCCTCGAGCATGAGGGCCGGCTCGTCACGCCGCCGCTCAGCAGCGGTTGTCTTGCGGGCGTCACCCGAGCGCTCGTGGTCGAGTCGATGGAGGTGGAGGAGCTCGATGTTCCGGCCGAGATCCTGCAGATGACCACTGAGGCGTTTCTCACGTCGTCGACCCGCGACGTGATGCCGATCGATCGCATTGACGATCGCTCCATGGTGTCCGGCCCGCTCACCGCCGCCGCGATGAGGGCGTTCGCCGACCTCGTCGCCGACTCCGTCGATCCGTAGCGCCGAAACGCCGAAACGCCAAAGCTTCGCCCGAAAGCCGGCCTCATTTGTCGCACGCTTGTGAGACGCCGGTGGGGTGGCGTCTCACAAGCGTGCGATAACAACGGTTCGATGGGTTGGGGCGTCAGGCCGGATCTTCGCGGCGGCCGTCCGCGTGGATCGCGAAGCGGCCGGCATCGGGGTCGTGGTTCGGATCGGGGCTCGGCCAGGGCCAGCCCCCGAACTCGGTACGCCGGTAGTCCTCGAAGGCTTGCACGATCTCGGCCCGGGTGTTCATGACGAACGGGCCGTGCTGGGCGACGGGTTCGCCGATCGGGCGGCCTTGCAGCAGCATCATCTCGATGCCGCCGTCGCCGGCGACGAGTTCGAGATCACGGTCGGACACGATCGCTGCGCCGGTGAGGGCGCCGACCGGGTTGGCGGTGCCGATTTGCACGCTGGAGCCCTCGAAGGCGTAGAGCACTCGGAGCGTCTCAGCGTTCTTGGCTTGCGGCAGTGTCCAGCGGCCACCGGCCTCGATGCGGATGTGCCACACGGCGAGGTCGGCGTCGGGCTTCGAGGCCCACGAGTTGGGGGGCGGCGTCGGGGCGGCGGTCTCGCCGAGGCTCCCGGCGATGACGGTGATCTCGCTGGTGGCCCCGGCGTCGTCGACGATGCGAACCTTCGGTGTGCGCTCGTTCCAGAGCATCGTGAAGTAGGGGTTGACCATCTTGTCGGCGGCCGGAAGGTTCAACCAGATCTGGAAGAGTTCACCGAGGTTGCCGGAGTCCTTGTTGACGAGCGGAAACATCTCGCAGTGCTGCACGCCCTTGCCGGCGGTCATCCACTGGGTATCGCCGTGGCCGAAGCGGGCGGTGGCCCCCATTGAGTCGGCGTGATCGATCAGGCCGTGGCGCACATGGGTGATGGTCTCGAAGCCGCGGTGAGGATGCTGGGGGAAGCCCGGCACCCGGCTGCCGTGGTACATCGACCAGCCGTCCTGTTCGGAAAAGTCGTGACCCATGGGGCGACCGGCGAGCTTCTCCGGGGCCGGACCGAGGTCGTCCATGCCTTCGGGGTAGTCGTCTCGGT
Source organism: Acidimicrobiaceae bacterium (assembly GCA_002729125.1). GTDB lineage: Bacteria > Actinomycetota > Acidimicrobiia > Acidimicrobiales > Aldehydirespiratoraceae > UBA11606. The sequence continues at coordinate 9,106 of PBTQ01000089.1, forward strand.
GATGGGCGACGAACAAGAAGGGATCGATCGTCGGCCACTGCGCACCCAACGGAAACGTCTGGAGTACGGGGGACATGGTCTCGGTGCTCATTCATCTGCCAACGTATCCGCAGGTCGGGGTATTTCAATATTAAATGACTCGACAGCACGGGGCGCGTCCACCGGAACCCAGCGCCCGACGAGTCGTAACATACGGCGATGACCTCCCCCACCGAATCCCGTCCCACGTTGGCGCGACTCGTGTGGACGCCCGTCGGGCTGCTGGTCAGCTGGATCCTGCTGATGTGGGTGATCGAGCTTGCCGACACCGTCGCCCTCAACGATCGCCTCCAGCGCCATGGCCTGCGACCGCGCGCCGTCGAGGGGCTCGACGGGATCATGTGGGCGCCGTTCCTGCACACCGATTTCGGCCACCTTGCGTCGAACACGGTTCCCTTCCTGGCACTCGGCGGGCTCGTCGCCGTGCGAGGTATGCGGTACTGGGCGTGGATCACCGCCACCACGATCGTGATCGGTGGCGGCGCGACCTGGCTGCTCGGTGGGTCCGGCCTGCACGTCGGCGCCAGCGGGGTCGTGTTCGGCTACTTCGGCGCGATCCTCGGCGCCTCGGTGTTCGAACGGCGGGTTCGGACGCTCGGCGCTGCGCTCATCGCGCTCGGTTTCTACTCGAGCCTGATCTCCGGGGTGATCCCACAGCCGCAGATCTCCTGGGAGGGCCATCTGTTCGGCCTGCTCGCCGGCGTGCTCGCATCGAAATGGCTGGCCGAACCTCGCGTGCCGAAGGGCGAGGAGCCCTACACGCCCGAGCCCTGGGAGCTCGACGAACCCTGGAACATCGCCTGAATCGTCGCTCAGCTGAGGCGGGGCTCGATCCGTAGTTCGACGCCGTGCGTTCCACCGCCGGGGGTGATCGGTCGGCGCACGGACGTGTGGGCGTCCCACACCCAGACCTCGACCTCGTCGAGCCACTCGTCCATGCGCAGCGCTTCATTGATGCGTTTCAGGCAATAGCGTGCAGCTTCGAGGGTGGTCACCTCGGTCGAGAGGCCGAGTTCACCATCGTCGGCGACCCGAGCGACGACCTCAAGCGCCTCGTCGACGGCGGCGTCGGCGAGCACGTCGAGGGCGTAGGCGCCGGCACGTTCGGATGCGGCTCGCTGCTTGCGCCGGGCTTTTTTGCGTTCGGCCTTGGAGGACTCACGTTCGGGCACGACCGCCACGCTACGCCACCGGGCCGCTGCCAACATGCTGGCGCTATCAGCGGGGCGCGAGTTCTGGGTGGAAGTCGGGGTCGGCTTCGGAGCGGGATTCAGCAGAGATCGCGATCGCTCGCCGCTGGGTGAGGTTGATGCACAGGTCGACTGCTTCGGACGCGATGAGCGGTTCGCCGGTGTCGGTGTCGTAGCACCAGGCGATCGATCGCCCGACCTTCTCCCTCAGCTCGAGCGATGCCTGGAAACTCTGGATGTTGGTGCCGAGCGCAACCGGTCCGGGGCGGTTCCAGGTTCGCTGTTCCATAACGGCGTAGGCGTACCGATCACCGTTGGGCAGGGTGCGCACCCATTCGTGTTCTTCGAATGGCACACCACCCCAGAGGAGGGTGGCGAAGTTCGCAGGCGGCACGGTGTCGTTGCCTTGTGCGTCGTCGGTGTCGACCGATCGGGGCTTGCGCATCGCGAGGCCGAGGTCGTGGAGTTGTTCGATGGCGGGAGCGGACGCGAGGGCGTCGGTGGTGAGGCTGAGGCTGCGGGGAGTGCCATGGGCGGGAAGTTCGAATGACGGTGCGTTGACGGTGGGATGGTCGAGTTCGTGCACAAAGGTGGCGGCGAGGTCGTCGTCGGCGTTGTTGCGGAGTTCGTGGTAGACTCGGAGCCGTTCTCCGCCGGGGATAACGGTGCTGCGGACGACGAGGTCGGCGCCTTCCATCTGTTCGTGGTGGTGGCGGGTGTAGCTGCTGCGCATCAGGGGTCGGGCGATGCCGAGGCGCTCGCAGAGGATCCTCGTGCCGGCTGACGCGTTGATGCCGTAGTAGCGGACGTTCATGTGGCCGAGATCGTCGATCTGGTCGGGCGTGACGGTGCTGCGATGGCTGACCTCGAGGGAAGGCACGTGGCAGTTTGCCGGAATCCGGTCAGATCGGTTTGCCGAAGGTGGAGCAGTTTGGGTTTTCGCACATCGACGGCTCCCCCATCGCTTCGGGTGGCAGGGCGCTCACGCCGCATTCCGGGCAGATCGGCGACGTGTCGTCAGGGTCGATGTCGTCCCACAGTTCGCTCATGGCGGCAGTCTTGCCCGAGGGGCAGGGTGATGCTCAGGCGGCCGGGTCGGCGTGGCTGAATCTTCCTTGTCAGACGAACGAGCGAGGCCAGCGGCCTGACGGCGGTTTGCAGAAC
>PBTQ01000111.1 GCA_002729125.1 Acidimicrobiaceae bacterium
GTTCATGCCCGCCTCGGTGGCCAGCTCGAAGTCGTCGTCGTCGGGCGTGAACGTCTGGACGACCTCGCCCGAGGGGTCGATGATCTTGAGCGCCGCCTCCACCGAGTCGGGCAGCGCCTCCGCCAGCCGGTAGTGGATCACCACGCCGGACTCCGGGTTGGTGCCCGCCCCGCGCGTCACCGACTGGCGGTAGCCGTCCACGCGGTACGTCGGCTTGGGGCGGAAGAGCCACATCGGCGCGCTGGCGACGGCGGGCTGAAGCTGGTAGAGCGGCGTCAGGTCGTCGAGCACGTAGAATCCGCGCCCCTGCGTGGCCACCACCAGCTCGCCCTGGCGCACAGCGAGGTCGGTAACGGGCACGATGGGCAGGTCGAGCTGGAACGGCTGCCACAGCTCGCCGTCGTCGAACGAGACGTACATCCCGCGCTCGGTCCCGGCGTAGAGCAGGCCCGGCCGCATCGGGTCGGCGCGGATGACGCGCGTGAACGCGGGCGCCTCGATGCCGTCGTCGATGCGCTGCCACGTGGCGCCGTAGTCCTCGGTGCGGAGCAGGTACGGCGCGAAGTCGTCCACCTTGTAGCGCGTGGCCGCGACGTACAGGCCGCCAGGGCGCGCCGGATCGGCCTCGATCGAGTTGATCATGGCGTCGCGCGGCAGCAGCCGCGGGCCCGGCGTGATGTCGGTCCACGAGCCGCCGCCGTCGCGCGTGACGTGGAGCAGCCCGTCGTCGCTGCCGACCCAGAGGGTGCCCTCGTCGTGCGGGCTCTCCGCGAGGGCGAAGATGGTCGCGTAGTACTCGACGGACGTGTTGTCCTGCGTGATCGGGCCGCCCGAGGAGCCCAGGGTCAGGGTGTCGGCGCGCGTCAGGTCGGGCGAGATCGGCACCCAGGTCTGCCCGTAGTTGGTCGAGCGGTACAGCCGGTTCCCGGCCGCGAACAGCGGGTAATCGTTCGTTTCGGCGTCGCGGTACTGCGAGAACAGCAGCGGGAAGTTCCACTGGAACCGGATCTTGAGGTCCTTCGCGGGCGCCCCGATCGGGTTCTCCGGCCACACGTTGACGATCCGGCTCTCGCCTGTCCGGTGGTTCACCATCTGCAGGAAGCCGCCGTAGGACCCGCCGAACACGATGTCGGGGTCGTCCGGGTGGGGCGCCAGCCAGCCCGACTCGCCGCCCGCGCTCGGCTCCCAGTCGCGCTCGGTGATGGAGCCGCCCGCGCTGCGGTGCGCGATCCGGATCGTCGAGTTGTCCTGCTGGCCGCCGTAGATGCGGTACGGGAAGTGGCTGTCCGTCGTGACGCGGTAGAACTGGGCGGTCGGCTGGTTGAGGTACGTGCTCCACGTGTCGCCGCCGTCGAACGTCACCTGCGCGCCGCCGTCGTCGGCGATCACGATGCGGTCGCCGTCCTCGGGCGCGATCCAGATGTCGTGGTGGTCGCCGTGCGGCGTGTCCACGTTGTCGAACGTCCGGCCGCCGTCGTTGGACACCCAGAGCTGGACGTTGAGCACCCACACCTTGTCGGGGTCCTCCGAGTCGGCGCCGAGGCGGGTGAAGTACCACGCCCGCTGGCGGAGATTGCGGTTCGCGGACACGAGCGTCCACGTCTCGCCCGCGTCGTCGGAGCGGAACAGGCCGCCGTTCTCGTTCTCGACGAGGGCGTACACGCGGTCCGGGTCGGCGGGCGACACCGAGACGGCGCTGATGCCCCACGTGCCGTCGGGAAAGCCGGGGTTGGCCGAGATGTCGGTCCACGTGTCGCCACCGTCGGTGCTCTTCCAGATCGACGAGCCCTCCCCCCCGCTCGAGAAGCTGTACGGCGTGCGGCGGACGTTCCAGATGCTGGCGTAGAGGATGCGCGGGTTCGTCGGGTCCATCTCCAGCTCGAAGGCGCCCGCGTCCTCGTTCACGAACAGGACGTGCTCCCACGTCTCGCCACCGTCGCGCGAGCGGAAGACGCCGCGGTCGGCGTTCGGGCCGAAGGCGTGGCCCAGCACGGCCGCGTACACCACGTCCTCGTCGCGCGGGTGGACCACGACGCGCGGGATGTGCTGGCCGCCCTCGAACCCGAGGCTCTCCCACGAGCGCCCGGCGTTCTCCGACTTCCACATCCCCCAGCCCGGCGACACGTTCCCGCGCAGCGACTTCTCGCCGCCGCCCACGTAGATCACGTTCGGGTCGCTGGGCGCCACGGCGACGCTGCCGATGGAGCCGCCGAAGTAGCCGTCCGAGATGTTCTCCCAGCTCCCGCCGCCGTCCTGCGTCCGCCAGACGCCGCCGCCGGTCGCGGCCTGGTAGTAGGTCAGCGGATCGCCCGCGATGCCCGCGACGCCCGACGCACGCCCGCCGCGGAAGGGGCCGACCAACCGGTACTCCAGCGACTCGAACAGCGTCGAGTCGACGGGCGTGGCGAGCTGGGCGCGGACGTCCGCAGAGACGAGCGCAAGCAGCGCGAGGGCGAGAACCAAACGGGGCATCGGGCGGAGCGGTAAGGGGCCGTCAGTCTACGGCCGGCCGTGCGGATCCCCGAGAGATGCACGGCATGCGAGGCCGAAAAGGCGGATACTGAGACCGCTCTCCGCCCCGCCCCGATGCCCGACCTCTCCTCCAAGCAGCGCGCCGACCTCCGCAAGCTCGCGCAGTCCCTCAAGCCGACCGTCCACGTCGGCAAGGAGGGCGTCACCGAGGCCGCGCTCCGTGGGCTCCGCCAGACGTTCGCGACGCACGAGCTGGTGAAGGTCCGCGTGCTGGAAACGGCGCCCGAGTCGGCCAAGGACACGGCGTACGCGCTGGCGGCCGGCGTCGACGAGGCGGAGGTCGTCCAGGTCGTCGGCCGCAACGCGACGCTCTTCCGGCCCATGCCCGAGCCGCCGCCCGCCCCGCCGCCCCCGACGCCCGACCCGAAGGCCCGGCGCACGCCGCCTCGGAGCACCCCGAAGCGAGGCCCATCGACCCGCCGCTCCTCGACACGCGGCAAGGGACGCAAGTAGCGAGCGTCTGCGAGGGGTCTCGTCCGCACTGCAACAGGGCTCGTCCGCACTGCGAGACCACGCGTCCGCACTGCAACAGGGCTCATCCGCTCTGCAAGAGCCTTGCTCCGCAGTGCAACGGGTCTCGTCCGCATTGCAAGCGCCTTGCCGCGCAGTGCGAGAGCACTCCCGCGCCTTGCAACGGTACCCCCGCGCTGCGCGAGAGCACCCATGCGGCGGAGACCTCCCACCCGGGTTATCCCGAGCGTCGAGGGACCTCGGCGTGACTCTCCCCCTCGCAACGCGCGCCAGGAAGGGCGAGGGGCTGTGCTGCGCGCAGGAGGAGCGGCTGCGCCCACCTCGTCGCCGAGGCGGGCGAGATCGATGTCGCCCTCTGGATGCCGACTACGCGGCCCGCACGACGGCGTCGATGACGTGCTGGTGCACCTCCGGGTGGAACGGGCTCGGCACCAGCTCGTCGGCCGGCGCGAGGGCGCTGATGGCCGCCGCCGCCGCGATCTTCATCGCGCTCGTGATGGCCGGCGCGCCCACGTCGAGGGCCGCCTTGAACAGGCCCGGGAACGCCAGCGCGTTGTTGACGCTCCGGCCGTCGGCCGCGAACGCCGCGCCCGCCGCCAGCGCCGCCTCGGGCGTGACCTCGGGGACCGGGTTCGACAGCGCCAGCACGATCTGGCCGGGCCGGATCATCTCGGGCGTGATCAGACCCACGACGCCCGTCGTCGCGATCAGCACGTCCGCCTCGGCCGCGGCATCTGCCAGGGTGGCCGTGCGGCCGCCGCGGGCCTCCAGCCGCTCGCGCGCGTCCGCGCCCGGGTCCACGCCGATCACCTCGAAGCCCGCGTCGATGAGCAGGCTGGCGATGGCCAGGCCCGCCGCGCCGAGCCCGACCTGGGCGCACGTCAGGTCGCGGTCGCCCTCCCTGCCCGTCTGGCGGAGCGCGCTGAGCACGGCCGCCAGCAGCACCGTCGCCGTGCCGTGCTGGTCGTCGTGCATCACCGGCTGCGGGAGCCGCCGGATCAGCTCCTCCTCGATCCAGAAGCAGTCCGGCGTGCGGATGTCCTCGAGGTGGATGCCGCCGAACGACGGCGCGATGCGGACGACGGTCTCGACGAACGCCTCCGGGTCCTTCTCATCGATCACGATGGGGACGGCGCTGAGCCCCACGAACCGGTCGTAGAGCACCGACTTGCCCTCCATCACCGGCAGGCTCGCGAGCGCGCCGATGTCGCCCAGCCCCAGCACGCGCGTGCCGTTCGTGGAGATGGCGACCGTGTGGCCGACCGACGTGAGGCTCCGCGCCCGCGCCGGGTCCTGCTGGATGGCGGTGCAGACGCGCGCCACGCCGGGCGTGTAGATGTACCGCAGGTCCTCCAGCCGCTCCACCTCGGTGGTGCGGACGGTCTTGATCTTGCCGCCCGCGTGCCGCTCGAACACCAAGTCCTTCACGTCCAGCACCTTGGTGTCGGTCTGGGCGCGGATCGCGGCGAGCACCTGCGCGAGGTGGGTCTCGTCGAAGACCGACAGCGTCACGTCGCGGAGGACGTGGTCGCGGCCGAGGTACACCGTCTCGATGTCACCGATCAGGGCGCCCATCTCGCCGACGAGCGCGAACAGCCGGCCGAGCATCCCGGGCCGGTGCGCGTTGCGGACCGACAGGACGACGTCGTATTCGGGGAGGGCGGGGCGTGCAGGTAGATCGCTCATGTGGCAAGCTATCCCGCTCGTTCGTGCCTGACCGCCGAGGCGGGCGTCTTCATCGGAGCCTTCCCCACGGGCCACACCGCTCTAAAGCCGGCTCACGAGGTCGTACGTCCCGCGCCCGACGCGCTCGATGCGGCCCCGCTTCACCATCCGGCTCAGCACGCGCCCCGCGTAGTCCGTCGTCGTCCCGGCCAGCTCCGCGAGCCGGTCGCGGTGAACCGCCCCGGGCGTGCGCGCGAGGTGGAAAAGGAGCGTTTGGGCGACGGTGGACGGGGCGAACGACATGTCGGGGAGAGAGAACGGTCGGCGCGACGGGGGCCCCGACGGGGCCGCGCTCCGTGGATACGCCTGGGGCTTGTACCGGCGACAGCCGTCAGTGGTCCGACCGCCCCATGCCGTAGCCTGCCCGATAGGCCAGGAACCCATGCACGGCGGCCTGGGCTTCGGCAGTGGGGACGCGCCGCGCAACGAGGTCCGCCAGTTCCCCAGAGCCGGTCAGCATCGCACTCACGCGGACTCGACGGTCTCGCCCCACGAGGGTGAGATAGCCGGTCAGCCGAGAAAAGCGAACGGCCTCGATCTCATTCCACCTCAGCGACGTCGGCTCGCGCTCCCAACTGGCGCGCGCCTCGATGCCGTCCGGGAGGAGCCGAACGACCTCTCGCCGGGCGGCGGCAAGGCACCAGACGCCGAGGCCCCCGAAGAAGAGCGCCATCCCGAGCCACATAGAGAGCCCGAGGGTGGACTCCAGAATGGACGAGTCGAAGAGCGGGAACGACAGGAAGAGGAGCGCGCCTGCAACCCCGACCCAGCCCATCACCGCGATCGCCGGACCGTGACGGAGTTCGGCGCCGCCGCCGTCGACGGTCGGCTCGCGGCGGCTGAACCGGGCGAACGCGCCCATCGCCAGCGCGAACAGGACTGCGAACACGACCTGGCCGAAGAGGTCCGCCACGCCTCGCTACACGTTGAAACGGAAGAGCATCACGTCGCCATCGACCACGGTGTACTCCTTGCCCTCGCTGCGCATGGCGCCCGCCTCGCGCGCCGCCGTCTCGCTGCCGAGGCGGTCGTAGTCGGCGAACTTGATGGTCTCGGCGCGGATGAAGCCCTTCTCGAAGTCGGTGTGGATGACGCCCGCTGCCTGGGGCGCCTTCATGCCGCGCGTGATCTGCCACGCCCGGGCCTCCTTGGGGCCCGCCGTGAAGTAGGTGATCAGCCCCAAGAGGGCGTACGCCTCCTGCGCCAGCCGGTCGAGGCCGGACTCCGTGACGCCGGCGGCCTCCAGGAAGTCCGCCCGGTCGTCGTCGTCCAGCTCGCCGAGCTGGGCCTCGAACTCGGCCGACACCACGACCACGCCCGCGCCCTCCGCCTCGGCCCGCTCGCGGACCTGCTCGACGAACGCGTTGCCGTCCGGCAGGTCGCCCTCGCCCACGTTCGCCGCGTACAGGACCGGCTTGGCGGTCAGCAGGAACTGGGACTGCAAGATCGGCCGCTCCTGGTCCGACACGTCGAGCGTGCGGGCGGGCAGGCCCTCGCCGAGGTGGTCCTCCAGGCGGGCCAGGAAGTCGGCCTCCGCCTTGGCCGCCTTGTCGCCGGTCTTGACCGACTTGGCCACGCGCTCGCGCCGCTTGCTGACCGTCTCGAGGTCCTTCAGCAGCAGCTCCGTCTCGATGGTCTCGATGTCGCGGATCGGGTCGACCGAGCCCTCGACGTGGACGACGTTCGGGTCGTCGAAGCACCGGACGACGTGGGCGATGGCGTCCGTCTCGCGGATGTTGGCCAGGAACTGGTTGCCCAGCCCCTCCCCCTTCGAGGCGCCCGCGACCAGGCCCGCGATGTCGACGAACTCGATGACGGCAGGGAGTACCTGCTTCGATCCCGCGAGCTCCGCCAGCCGGTCCAGCCGCGCGTCCGGCACGGGGACGACGCCGACGTTGGGCTCGATGGTGCAGAACGGGTAGTTCGCCGCCTCGGCGCCCGCCTCGGAGAGCGCGTTGAAGAGCGTGCTCTTCCCGACGTTGGGGAGCCCGACGATGCCGACGCGGAGAGCCATGGGGTCTCGGATGGAGTGAACCGCGAGTCTACAGAACAGGCCCCCGAGGCGGGCGGAGCGGTGGCGAAGAGTGGCCGAGTCCCCGGGCGAGTAGCTTGCCCGCCATGCGCACCGCCGCCCTCCTGCTCCTGGCCCTGCTGGCGCTCCCCGCCAGCGCGCAGACCGACCCGTTGGGCAGCCGCCCGCGCGTCTACCTCGGCGCGGGCGTCCTGCCGGGCGTGGGCGGCGTGGCGCTGGCGACCGCGCCCACGTTTACCGTGTTCACGCGCGAGGTGGCCGTCTACGCCGACTATGTTCCACGTGTAACAGGCGGCAGCGGGCGGCTGGTGACGGCGATCGGCGTGGGCGGCTCCATCCGGGCGCTCCGCATCGCCGACGTCGTCCGCAACCGGGACCCCGGCGACCTCGACCTCGACCTCGGGCTCCGCATCGGGCCGTCGTTCTACACGGCGTTCTTCGAGCAGTCGGCCGAGAGCCGCTCGCGCGCGTTCAGCGTCATGCTCGACCCGTTCGCGCGGGGGACGCTCCGCGTCGGGTCCGGCCGCGTCGTGTTCGCCGAGGTCGGCACGCAGAGCCCCGCCTTCCGCGCGGGCCTGTCGACCTCGCTTCGATTCGGCGGGCAGTAAGGGCCGTTGGGCGTGGGCCCGCTGCGTGTCGGCCGGACGGGGGGAGCCGTCGCCGCGGACAACCCGTCTCGCACTACCGCGTCACCACGACCACCGTCGCCACGCTGATCAGGCGGCGCTCAGGCAGGGCCACCGCCGTCAGCCGACCGAGGCCGGGGCGGTGGGTGAACACCGCGCCCGTGTCGATCGCCAGCAGCTCGGGCACGTCCAGCACCTCGGCGACCGGCGTGTGGCCCACGACGACCGGGCGCTCCCACGCCGACAGATCCGCGCCGATGTGCTTGCGCGTCCACAGGATGATGTTGGGGTCGGGGTCGGCGAGGTTGTCGGCGACCGAGAGCCGTGTGTCGAGGCCGGCGTGCGCGAAGACGAACCCGCCGATGTCGGCGACCAAGCCCGTCCGTCGCAGGAACGCGAGGTGGTCGGCCGGCAGTTGGCGGTCGCCGCGCGCCTCGTAGGCCGCCAGCGTCGTCCGTCCGCCGTTGATCCACCACAGGTCCGCATCGCCGACGCCGTCGGCGTAGTCGATCATCATCTGGTCGTGGTTGCCGCGCAGGAAGACGCAGCGCGGGCCGGTCCCGTAGTCCGAGGCCACCTCCAGCTCGATGCAGCGGTCGAGCACGGCCGGGCTGTCCGGCCCCCGGTCCACGTAGTCGCCGACGAAGACGAGGGTGTCGCCGGGGGAGAGCGCCCCACCGGCGTCCTCCGCCAGCCGCGCCAAGAGCGCGTCGAGGGTCCGGGCGCATCCGTGGACGTCGCCGATGGCATAGAGCGCCACGCCGCTACTCAGGCTTGCGGCCGCCGGTCTCCACCAGGCCGCGCCCCGTCTTGTTGAGCCGGTCGTCGTCGCGGAGCTGGCGCAGCACGGCGTCCAGGATGCCGTTGACGAAGGAGGCGCTCTTGTCGGTCCCGAACGCCCGCGCCACCTCCACGGCCTCGTTGAGCGTCACCTTGGGCGGGATGTCGGGGAAGTAGAGCAGCTCCGTGATGGCCATCCACAGCACGTAGCGGTCGGTGCGCGCCAGGCGGTTGAGGTCCCAGTTCTCGACGTGCTTCTCGATGAGCACGTCCGCCTCGGTCCGCGCGTCGGCGGTCTTGAGGAAGAGGCGCTCGGCGAAGCGGAGGTACTGCTTCTCCTCGGCGTACGCGGGGCGCAGGATCGTCGCGATGACGTGATCGACGGTGTCCTGGCTGGCCTCGTAGGCGTAGAGCGCCTGGAGGACGTGCTCGCGCACGAGGCGGCGCTTGTTCGGGCGGGGCTGGGACACAGGCTGCGAGAGAGCGGAGGGACGCCAAGATACCGGGCGGCCCTGCCCGATCCGGGTGGAAGGCGTGCGAAGCGGGCGGCAAAGATTTGCGCGCAGAGGTTATGTAGTCCAACCCTCGCGGGTCTATAGGGGCATGCGGCTCTCGCCCCCTCCCCCGCCCCTCCGCCTGTCGACGCGCCCCGCCCTCGCGATCGCGGGGTGCGTGGCCGCTGGAATCGGCCTGGGCGCGGCGGCCCCGAGCGTCACCGGGTGGGCGCTGGTAGGCGCTACGGCGGCCATCGGGGCCCTCGGCTACGTGGTTGCGACCCGGCGACGCCTCGTCACCCTCCGCCCCCTCGCGACGACGCTCGCGGTGGTGACCGTGGCCGTCGCGCTCGGCGCCACCCGCCAGTCGGCGTGGCTCGCGGTCCCGCCCGCGGGCGTCGAGGCGCTGGCGACCGCGTGGGGCGAGGCCGACGGCGTGACGGTCTGGGGCCGAGTCGCCGAGCCGCCCGAGCGGTTGTGGGCCGTCCGCTTCGCCGTTGATCTCGACTCCGTCGGGCGGGGCGACGTGCGGGGTGCGGCGAGCGGCCGGGTGCAGA
>PBTQ01000112.1 GCA_002729125.1 Acidimicrobiaceae bacterium
CGACGCGATGGCCGCCGCCGGCCACCCCGTCCCCGACGCCCTCGTCGTCACCGCCGCCGGGCCCACGGACCGCGCGACCGGCGCCGAGGCGGCGGCCCGGCTCCTCGACGGCGAGCGCCCGACGGCCATCTTCTGCGCCAACGACGCCCTCGCCCTCGGCCTCATGGACGCCGCGGCGGACCGCGGCCTCACCATCCCAGACGACCTCGCCGTCGCCGGGTTCGACGACGTGGACGGGGCGGCGCTCGCCAAGCCGCCGCTCACGACCGTCCGCATCCACAAAGAGGCCCTGGGCGAGACCGCCCTGGCCCTCCTCGCCCAAGGCGTCGCCGACGGCACGGGGGAGTTCCCCCCACGCACCGTCATCCCCACCGAACTCGTCGTCCGCGCATCGGCCTAGCCGGCGCGCGGGCGGATCGCGGCGCGACCCGACTCGGAAGCGCTTTCCCTCCCAGCCCCCTCCCTACATGTCGAGATCGTTACTCATCGCGGCCGTCCTCCTGGCCGTCGCCTGGAGCCCCGTCCACGCCCAGTCCCTCGCCGATCAGAACAAGCTGTCGGACGGCGACTTCGAGTCCGGCGTCCCCTCCTACTGGACGCCCTCGGGCGCCGGGGCCACCTGGTCGGCCGAGCAGGCCCGGACCGCCGGCTACAGCCTGAAGCTGGCCGGCAGCGGCGCCGCCGCGTGGACCATGGACGAGGCCGTCCGCAACTGGGTGGGCGGCTTCCCGGCCAACCTCGACCTCGAGTTCGGCGCGTTCGTCTGGACCGACGGCGTGAACACGGCGCCGGCCACGGACGCCGCCAAGTTCCAGCTCGTCTACTCGTTCCGCGACGCGAATGGGACCGACCTGCTCGGCACCGACGTGGTCCTCGACCTCCCGCAGTCGGCCGCCTCGACCGGCGGCTGGACGGAGGTGACGACGGCCGACCTCGGCGCGATCACGCTCCCGGCCACCGCCGCCAGCGCGACCATCACGGTCCGCAAGGGCGCCGACGCCACGGGCGCCGTCTACGTCGACGACTTCTTCGCCCGCACCGGCACCGAGGGGCAGTGGCCCGGCGACATCTTCAACGCCAACGTCGACGTCTCGGGCGGGTGGTACTACTACTGGGACAACTTCCCGCGCGGCGGCGACTGGCCGGCCACCCAGGCCTTCGACGTGACGGTCTCCGAGGAGGCCGCGCACACGGGCGACCGGAGCCTCCGCATCGAGCAGCTCGACCCCGCCGCCAGCGAGGCCGTCGCCATCTCCGAGCGCGTGCCCGTGACGCCCGGCGTGCCGGTCCTCGTGTCGTACTGGCTGAAGACCGAGGGCAACGCCGACCCCGGCACGATCGGCCAGGGCGACAACAACGTCGGCATGACGGCCCTGTGGTACAGCCAGATGGAGTCCGGCGCGGCCGGCTACGGCGAGCTCGGCGGGCTCGACATCCGGCTCAACGGCGAGTACAACCCGAACGTGATCCCGCTGCTCCCGCAGCAGGCCGACAACGACTGGACGCAGTACGCCTTCGTGGTGTACCCCCGCGAAGATGCGGTCGGGATGGAGGTCCGCCTCCGGTACTGGCACAGCTTCACCGGCGCCACCTACTGGGACGACATCGCGATCACGAACGTCGGTGGCAGCGCCCTCTTCGCGACCGCCGGCGAGAACGGCCCGGCCGGCCCGGGTGAGTCCGCCTCGGCGGCACGCTGGCTGAAGGCGAACGCGCCGAACCCGTTCCACGACGCCACCATGGTCCGCTTCGAGCTGCCCGAGGCCGCCGAGGTCACGCTCGAGGTGTACGACATGCTCGGCCGCCGCATCGCGCTGCTCGCCGACCGCCAGCCGATGGCCGCCCAGGAGCACGCCCTCCGCCTCGACGGCGGCGACCTCCAGAGCGGCAACTACCTCGTCGTGCTGCGGACCCCGACGCACTCCGAGGCCCGCTCGATCACCGTCGTCCGGTAATGCCCGGACGGCGAGACGCCCGAGGCGGCCCACGGCGGGCGGCCTCGGGCGCTCGTGCCCCCGACTCCCCATGCGAGTGTTCTTCCGCGCGCGGGCCCTCCCCGCGCTCGTCTTCCTGCTGTGCCTCGCCGGCACGGCCTCGGCGCAGACCGGCAAGGTGGCCGGCCGCATCCTCGACGGCGCGACCGGCGAGAGCGTGATCGGCGCCAGCGTGCTCGTGCTCGACACACAGCGCGGCGCCTCGACCGACCTCGACGGCTACTACTCGGTGATCGGCATCCGGCCGGGCACGTACAGCGTCCGCATCTCGGCCATCGGCTACGGCACCCAGGTCGTCGAGAACGTCCGCGTCCAGATCAACCAGACCACCGACCTCGACGCCACGCTGGCCCAGGAGACGACCGAGACCGAAGAGGTCGTCGTCCGCGCCGAGCGGCCCATCGTCCAGCGCGACCTGACGTCGTCGTCGGCGTCCATCTCGTCGGAGGAGCTGGAGGCGCTGCCGGTGCAGTCGTTCTCCGACGTGGTGAACCTGCAGGCCGGCGTCGTGGAGGGCCACTTCCGCGGCGGGCGCACCGGCGAGGTGGCCTACCTCGTCGACGGCGTGCCGGTGAATGATGTGTACGACCAGTCGTTCGCGTTCCAGGTCGAGAACGAGGCGATCCAGGAGATCGAGGTCATCTCGGGCACCTTCAACGCCGAGTACGGCCAGGCCCAGTCGGGCGTGGTCAACATCGTCACCAAGGACGGCGCCGACGACTACGCCATCAGCGTGGGCGCCTACGCGGGCGGCTACGCGACGGGCGACAGCGACCTCTTCGAGCGGCCCAGCACGCTCTCGGCGACCGACAACGTGGAGGCCAACGGCTCGGTCAGCGGGCCCGTCCCGGGCTTCGGCTCGCGGCTGACGTTCTTCGCCTCCGGCCGCGTCGTCCGCAACGACGGCTACCTCTACGGCCGCCGCGTCGTGCAGCCGGTGTACGCCCCGACGAATGAGCGCATCCCCGTGCCGGTCGACGGGCGGACGGTCTACGTGCCGGCCCTGGGCGACAGCTCGCTGGCGGCGCTCAACTGGGGCGAGCAGGCCACGGCCCAGCTCAAGCTGACCGGCCGCGTGTTCGGCGGGCGGCTGACGCTCAACGGCCTGCTCCAGCGCGACCAGGGCCAGAACTACGACCACCTCTTCCGCTACAACCCCGACGGGCAGACGACGGTGCACGGCACCTCGACCTCGCTGATCGGGACCTACACCGCCCTCCTCTCGGGGTCCACCTTCCTCGACATCAAGGCGGCCACCTTCGCGAACGCCGTCGACGAGTACCTCTACGAGGACCCGCTCGACCCGCGCTACCCGCTGGACGCGGCGCTGCGCGAGCTGAGCCCCAACTTCGGCTTCTACCTCGGCGGCGCCCGGATGACGCAGTTCGCGCGCGAGACGCGGACGACCGTCGGCCGGCTCGACCTCACGAGCCAGGTCACCCGGCGGCACCTGCTCAAGGGCGGCATCGAGCTGAAGCGCCACGACCTCGCGCTCGACCAGTTCGACGTGCTCAACAACGCCGGGACGGCCTTCGCGCCCGCCATCCCGCCCGCCGGGACGCCCGCGCACGTGACCTACGAGCAGCAGCCCATCGAGGCGTCGGCGTACCTCCAGGACAAGATGGAGTTCGACTACCTCGTGGTCAACGCCGGCCTGCGCCTCGACGTGTTCGACGCGCGCACCGAGGTGCCCTCGGACTTCACGCAGCCGCGGACCTCAGAGCGGCAGGCGACCTCGGCCAAGGTCCAGCTCTCGCCCCGCCTCGGGCTGGCCTACCCGATCTCGAGCAGCGGCTCGGTGCACGTGGCCTACGGGCACTTCTTCCAGATGCCGCCCTTCGACTTCCTCTTCCAGAACCCGGACTACATCTACGACCCGGAGCTCGGCCTCAGCCGCCCCTTCGGCTACGCCGACCTGGAACCGCAGCAGACCGTGGCCTACGAGATCGGCCTCCAGCAGGGGTTCTCGAACACCATCGGCCTCGACCTGACGGTCTACTACAAGGACATCCGCAACCTGCTCGGCACCCGCATCGAGACCATCGCGGCGGGCGTCGGCGAGGACTTCCAGCTCTCGCGCTACGGCCGCTACATCAACCGCGACTACGGCAACGTGCGCGGCGTGACGCTCTCGTTCGAGCGCCGCCCGGTCGACGGCTTCGGGCTCAACGTCGACTACACCTACCAGATCGCCGAGGCGAACGCCTCCGACCCCCGCGACCGGCTCCTGGCCGAGCAGGCGGGCAACGAGCCCGTCAAGCAGCTCGTGCCGGTCGAGTGGGACCGCCGCCACCAGCTCAACGTCCGCGCCGCCGTCGGCCGTACGGACCGCCGGTTTGGTCTCGTCAGCCTCGTCGGCCAGCTCGGCTCCGGCCTTCCCTACACGCCCACCCAGGCCGACCAGCGGACGGGCGTCGAGAACTCGGCCCGCCGGCCGGGGGTGGCCACCGTCGACCTGTTCGCCACGCGGACGCTCCACGTCGGCGGCCTCGAGCCGGGCCTGTTCCTCCGGGTCTACAACCTGCTCGACGCCCGCAACGTGACCAACGTCTACACCGACACCGGCCTGCCGACGCCGAACCTCCGCACCACCAGCGGCGCGGCCCTCGGCCTGAACTCGAAGGACGAGTTCCTCCAGCGCCCGGACTTCTACGCCGCCCCCCGCCTCGTCCAGCTCGGCGTCAGCCTCGACCTGTAGCCCGCATGCTCCACCTCGTACCCGCCGCACTCTCCCCGCTTCCTGGCCGGTCGCTCCGCTCCCAGGCAGGAACGCTGGCTGCGCCGACCTCACGGTTGTCCCCCTCACAGTGTGAGGGGGACAGTCCGAGCGCCCCTGAGCGAAGCGATGGGCGCGTGGAGGGGGGGAGGCCAGCCTACAGCGCTTCGGCCATGAAACTCTCTCGGGCTAGGAATCTCCGTGCTGCTCTCCTCCTCGCCCTGCTGGCGCTCGTTGCCGGTGCGCCCGCCTCGGCGCAGCGCGAGCCCGACCCGAACAGCGGCAACCCGCAGCTCACACAGTGGGGCATCCTGGACGGCAACCGCGTCCGCACGCTCTACGCCAACCACGGCGAGATCTCGCGCTACCCGGACCAGCCGTCCGCCGAGTGGCCCAAGGGCTCCGGCCACAGCTACATCGACGGCATCGCGTTCATCGTCTCGGCGAAGGCGCAGGACGCGCAGGGCGCGCCCATCTACCCGATGAGCACCAACTACCGCGAGTTCATCGACCGCGACCCGGTGACGCGCGTGGCCTGGGGCTGGGCGCCCGTGCCGGGCTACTCGAACCCGTACCAGGCCAGCCCCGCCCGCAGCGACGACGAGCGGACGTGGCCCGGCGAGTGGCCCGACCGCCCCATCGACTGGGCCGGCCAGTGGAATGGCTTCTTCGGCCGCGGCGTCCGCAACGCCGACGTCGAGACCTACTTCGTGTTCGACGACGCCCCCGACCGCGAGTGGACGCAGGAGCCCCACCGCTACTTCCCCTGCCCCGGCGACCAGTCCCGGGGCGGGCTGGGCCTGGAGGTCGCCGTCCGCGGCTTCCAGTGGAATCACCCGCTCGCGCAGGACGTCATCTTCTGGGTCTACGAGATCACCAACGAGTGCGGCGTCGACTACGACGACGTCGTCTTCTCACAGTACATCGACTGGGGCGTCGGCGGGACGGACGACTCGGGCGACGACGAGGGCGCCTACAACACGCGCCTCGACCTCGCCTTCGCCTACGACGCCGACGGCGTCGGCTCGCCGGGCCAGTGGGGCCCCGTCGGCACCGCCGGCTACGCGTTCCTGGAGTCGCCGGGCAACTCGACCGACGGCACCGACAACGACGAGGACGGCATCACCGACGAGACGCGCGACAGCGGGCCCGGCCAGCTCATCGAGGGCGCCGACGCCATCCGCGCCGCCGTCGCCGCGCGCTACGACGTCGCCGACTTCGAGACCTTCTACGGGCCGATCGACGACACGCCGGCGGTCCGCGCCGGGCGCTGGTGGACGGGCGACGAGAACCTGAACTGGCAGACGTTCCTCGACCTCAACGAGGACGGCCAGTGGTCGCCTGGCGAGCCCCTCCTCGACGACGTCGGCGCGGACGGGCTGGGGCCGGAGGCCGAGAACTACCCCGGCCGCGACGTCGGCGAGGGCGACGGGCGGCCGACCGCCGGCGAGCCCAACTTCGACGCGCTCGACAAGGACGAGTCCGACCAGATCGGCCTGACCGGCTTCTCGGTCTTCGACGTCCACACCTACGAGCTGCTCGACGACGCGCAGAACTACCGGCTCCTGCGCGAGGCGCTGCCGCCCGTCGACGTGGTGCTGGAGGGCGGGCGCAACCTGGGCATGTTCTTCGCCAGTGGCCCCTTCCCGCTCGCGTCCGGCCAGACCGAGCGGTTCTCGATGGCGCTGCTCTTCGCCGACAAGGACTTCGCCGACCCGCGCGACATCGAGAACTCGTCGCTGGCGCGGAAGAAGCAGACCGTCCAGCAGATCTACAACGCCAACTACCGCTTCGCGCGGCCGCCCGACAAGCCGACCGTCACGGCCGTCGCGGGCGACGGGCAGGTCACGCTGTCGTGGGACGACCGCTCGGAGCGCAGCTACGACCCGTTCCTGCGCGAGTACGACTTCGAGGGCTACATGCTCTACAAGAGCACCGAGCCCAACTTCCGCGAGCGGCTGCTGGTCACCGACGCCTACGGCAACCCGGTCTACCAGCGGCCCCTCGCGCAGTTCGACCTCGCGAACGGCCGCCGCGGGCTCCACCCGGTGCCCGTCAACGGCGTCCAGTTCAACCTCGGCACCGACAGCGGGCTGCGGCACTCGTACGTCGACCGCGACGTGGTCAACGGCCAGACGTACTACTACGCCCTCGTGGCCTACGACCGCGGCCTGGTCACCCGCAACCCCGACGGCTCGTACCCCTCGACGGCCGACGGCAGCGTCGACGGCTTGTCGCCGTCCATCACGACGGCCGTCATCAACAACGACCTCGCGGGCAACGTCGTCACCGACATCAACACCGCCGTGGCGACGCCGCGCGCGCCGGCCGCGGGCTACGTCCCGCCCGAGGTGGCCCAGTACCAGGAGACGCTGCGCGGGACGGGCGCCGTGGAGCTGACCATCGTCTCGCCCGGCGCGCTGCAGGACGGGCC
>PBTQ01000113.1 GCA_002729125.1 Acidimicrobiaceae bacterium
CGCCGCCTGCACAGCGGACAAGCCGACGCACGACCATGTGACCGAGCTCCGTGTCGCGCTGTCCAAGCTGCCGCCGTCCGCGTTCCGGCCCTTCGCGGATCGTGTCGCTCTGCGCTCCGTCGCCGTTACGCTCGCCGGGGGCACCAACGCTTCCGCTGCGCTAGCTGAGGCCGAGGCCGAGCGGTTCGCGGCCGAGCTGGTGCGCGACGACGACGGCCCGCTCGTCCGCGCCGCCGCCGGGGTGGCCGCCCTCGCTCGTCTCGTCCTGGACACCGTGACCGAGCGCCACGCCCGCCTTGTGCGCGGCTCCTATTCGATCACAGAGGCCGAGCACGTCGAGAAGCGGTTGAACGCTGCGCACACGCGCTATCTGCGCTCGCTCGCCACCGTCGCCGCGCTGCGAAAGGCCGAGG
Organism: Acidimicrobiaceae bacterium; assembly: GCA_002729125.1. GTDB lineage: Bacteria > Actinomycetota > Acidimicrobiia > Acidimicrobiales > Aldehydirespiratoraceae > UBA11606. The sequence continues at coordinate 414 of PBTQ01000113.1, forward strand.
GCACAGAGCGGGAGCGTGCCGCGAAGATGGAGCGGGAAGCACACGCCGAGCCCGCCCGCCGCCCGCTCGACTTGGCTGACTTCCTCCCGCCGCCCTCCGCTCCCGTCGCCACGCCGCGCCAGCTCCCGCGCCACGCTGGCGACTCCGCTCCGGCGCCGGCCGACGTGGAGCTCGTGACCGGCTAGCCAACAGGGGGGGGGGCTCCCCCGCGCCATCTCGCCATCTCGCCACCGTGCCCGGAGACACCCGAACCCACCTCGCTCGGATCGCCAAGAAGCGCAAGCGCGACGGGGGCGACCTCACCAAGATGCGTCGCGCGCTCTGGCGAGCCGTCGAGGCTGCCGAAGCTTCCATGCTCGACGCCGCCGCCAGCGGGGAAGCCGTCGCCGTTTTGAAGGCCGTCCATGCGATCACGCAGGCATCGGGCGCGTTCGCGCGGCTCGTGGAGACGGGCGAGCTAGAGACCCGTCTAGCCGAGCTGGAAGCGTCCCTCGCCGCCCGCCCATCGTGAGCGTCCGCACCATGAAGCGCACCGCCGACGCCTTTCACGCCGCCGAGGTCGAACGCTGGCGGGAGGCGTGGGGCGCTTTCTGGGCTCGGGTGGCCGCGCTCGCCCCGGAGGCCGACGCCGCGCTCGACCGGCTGACCCGCGCCGCCAGCGACGCCGAACTCGACGCATGGGCCGACGGCTCGGCGCCCATCTTCGAGGCCGTACGCACGCTCGGCGCCGAGTGGGAACGCGCGCTCGACGCCGAGCTCGGCCCGGACCCATGCACCAACGCTTGGGCCGCCTGGCATGAGGGGACGTTCAACGCGCTCCCCCGGACTCCCGACGCCCCGCTCGACCTCGCCGCGTGGCCGTGGACCGTGGAGCCGCCCCCGCCGCTCGACGCCGCCCGCCTCGACGCCGAGCGTGCGTTCCTCCTCGCCCGGCTGGCGGAGGCCGCGACCGACGCCGAGACAATGGGGGCCGCCTACGGCCTTGAATTCATGGCGACGGCCGAGGCTATAGTCGAGGCTCGACGTAAGGCAATGGGTTGCTAAAAGTTGGGTTCGTCCTTTAAGAGCCTTGCCTCATTGCTTGCTTGCGCTTTCTCTTCCAAGATGGCAAAGAGAGGTTCTAGACTGAATCTGTTGGTCGAACCCACTCTCTCAATTCGTTTCAAGAGACCCTTTTCCTCAAGAGACCTGGCCAGCTTTCTGGCGTAGGGTTCAGACACCCCCATTCTATAAGCGAGTCTCTTGTAGGATGGGAATGGCGCCCTTGCATCCCACTTGTGCGACATCAATTGGAGAACCAACAGTGTCTCTGCCGGTGACAAGCCGTATTCACCAATGGCTCCCAAGCCAGACAGAAAAACGGACGGGACGCCGAGGAATCCGTCTTTCTGAATGGATTCCTTGATGGCGCCCCCGCCGCCCCATCGGTCAGCTATCCCGTTCAGGGTCGCTTTAGTCGGCTTCGAGGCCATTGGCTGCTTGTTGGCTTCACGATGCGGAAGGCGTGGGAGTCGAACCCACACGGCCTTTCAGCCACAGCCAGGGTATCAAGCCGGCTTGCCCACCGGGGCGCCTTCCTCAGCGCCATGTGGCCGCTGTAATGAGAACGTACGCCGTTCTCGTCGCAGAGGCAAAAAAAGATAGGGGGCTGGTGGTTCTGTGTTCCTACTTGTGGTCCAGTGTGTTTATGTGTCGGTGGCTCTGATTCGGGCATACCGGAGGGCGAGGGAGGGTCACCTCATGGTATGCCCCGGGTGCGATACCATAGGGTTGGGGAGGGGGATACCATTTTGCTGGGCGTGCTTGCAATAAGCAGAGGGTCGAACCATTTTGGCTACTGGTATCAAGCCGGCTTGCGTCAACGGCGCTAGCAACTGTGGCGGACCGGGTGTTCCTGGTCCGCCACATCTATGATGGGATGACACGACGGAAAACGTAGTTCGGGGGGTACGTCGTCGTCTCTCTTGGGGCTGTCCCTCGTGTTCGACGCCCCCGGCCCGCTCTTGCCCCGTCGCCTCCGGCTCGCCGTCCATGCCCTCCTCGATGGGCTCGACTCGGCACCCTCGCTGGCCCATTCAAGGGGATGCGCCCGGCCGCCGTCGTCGGCCTCCTCGCCCCGCTGGCGGTCCTCGCTCTCGCCTTCGGTGCTGGCGAGGCTCAACACGCTAGGCAGTAGTCTGCCTCTCTCCCCATGCCCTCTGCCTATGCCGTCCGCGTTCGACCTCTGGGAGATCAAGCCGCCTCGGCTATACAAGACGCTTGATGAGCGAGTGGACCCGTACCCCGAACAACTCCGCAAGGAGGTTTCGTCGCTCGACGTGACGTTCCCGTACGGCGACCTCGCCCTCGTGACGTGCGATTCGCCGGTCCGATACAAGAAGGCTGTGGAGACGACCGCGTTCTACTTCCGCAACGAGACTGGATTCAGCGTCGCTGGCTACGAAGTGGTGAGCTGCGGGCGGAAGCCAGATAGCGAGACTAGGGCTTTCCTGTTGCTGAACAGAGACTCAGAGAGGCCACGCGCTATCGGCGCCGGTTGTTTTCGCTGGCGCGAGTGGGGACCTCCGGGACCGCTCTGGGAGCTGCAATGGGTATGGCTCCATCCATACGCACGACGGCGAGGGAAGCGCCGGACCGGAGGGCTACAGAGAGTGTGGCCTTTCTTCGAGGCCATGTTCGGCCCGATCTACCCCGGTCCCCCTCTCTCGCCTGCCATGCGCGCGTTCCTCGAAGGTCAGGACGGAAGGTGGGTAGAGACGCCGGACGGCAAGGCCATTTGGCTGTTCGGCTGAGGCGCAGAGGGGAGGCAGTCACGATAATTGTGATTATCGCACCCCGGTACCTAGCCACCTCGGCACGGTGCCACCTTGCCGGGAGGGAACGAACGTCGTAACCTTCCGGCCTCGCCTGGACTGTCTCACCTGACGCTCTCCACCGTGGCCACGATCACCGCCAGCCCCGCCGCCCCGTTCGTTGACACCGACGGGCTCCTCGCCGCTGCCCGCGCTGCGAAGAAGGCCGCCGGCCTCACGAACCGCGACGTAGCCGGCCGCCTCGGTGTGTCGGATGGGGCCGTGTCGCTCGCCCTCTCGGGCCAGCCCTCCCGCGACGGCACGCGCCGCCGCATCGTGGAGGACCTGACGGGCGCCGACGTGGAGGGGCCGTTCTGGCGGATCGTCGGCGCCTCGGCCGACGTGTCTGCGGACACACTCGACGCAGAGGCTACCCCATGACCGCGCTTCCCCTGCCCCACCCACGCCTCGGCCTCGACGCCGCGCTCGTGGGGATCGACCGCCAGCTCGGCGCCAGCCCGCACCGTCGGATCTACCGCGCCGCCGCCTGCCTGAATCACGGCGACGGCCGCGCGCTCCATCGTGAGCTCGTGGCCGGGTTGACCGAGGCCGGCGCGCTCGACGCCCTCGACATCCCGCTCGTGCGCGCGCTCGTGCTCCCCGCATCCGTGGCCCTCGCCACCTCTCCCCGCCCTCCCAACTAACCGATACGAGAACCGCCCGGCCTGCCTGGACAGCAATCGGCCGAGCGGTTCGGAGTGTCTACGACGACATGGCAAAGGTAGCCAGTAGGAACCGCTCAGGAGCCTATTTCCGGTTCCCCCTCGCCCTCCTGGCCCTGACGGACGATCCCGCCGACTTCTGGCAGACCGTGACCTCGTGGACGGCCGTAGACGGTGGATCGCACCGCGCTGAGAAGATCGGCCGGGGGGAGATCGAGGCGAGCGACGACTACGGCAACCCATTCAGCTCCGGCGCCGAGCTGGCGGCGTGGGTGGAGATCGAGCGCCCCGGCCTTCTCCCGAACGACTACGACTCGGACAACCCGCTCCACGTCGGAATAGCGGTAGCCGTCGCGCCGGGCGTCGTGAAAAACTTCCGGGAGGACGAGTCTTTCAAGACGGGCGGGATGGGCCTGAGCGGTGACCTAAAAGTCAACTCGGCTGCCTACACCGTTCGTCGCTACCGCGAAGCCCTCGCACACGTCGAGGCGCAGGCCAAAGCCACCGGCGGGCGGGGTCCCAACGTCACGCTACGGGGCGACTTCCTGAGAGACATCAACAGCGGGCGGATCAGTTGGGCTGAGGCGAAGGTGTTGTGCGCGGTCTACTCTGCCGTCGGCAAGTCTCAGGGAGTCAAGGTCTCTTACCCTCAGATCCGAGCGCGGGCCGACGGCTACCGGAGCCGGAAGGCGTTCGAAGCGGCGGCCCATGCGCGCGGGGCGGTCCCCTCGGCCGACGTTCCCGCCTCGGCGCTCGCCCCGGTGCCGTCCGCGTTCAAGCGGTCCCGCCGCAAGTCTGGACTGCTGCGCTATGACGAGGCCGTGGGCTACCTCCGGCTCTGGGGCACCGACGACGACCAGACGCTCGTGGAGACAGGCCACACGCCGGCGGGCGATAACGGCGTGTGCGACGTGATCCCGACGCCGGCCGGTGTCCTGTTCAAGCTCCGGCCGGAGTTCATGCCGCCGGAGGGTGCTCGAATGAAAACGGGGTCCCACCACCTGGACACGATCTATACCGACGGGGAAAGGGTCCTCTACGCTCTGCCTGGTGCCGACGGCCTGTTCGTCGGCACCGTCGCTGGGGTCGATCATTGGGGGCTCGACGTCGAGCGCAACGGCGAGACCTCCCGACTCCGCCGCGCAGAGAGCTACGTCACGCCCGTGACCGCCGCGCCGGAGTTGGCCGCGCTCGCCGCGCTGGCGGAGGCCGGGACGGGGGAGACGGCTGACGTGCCGGAGCCGTCTCTGTCCACGAAGCGCGTCCGCAAGATCACGGCTGACCTCGGCCGGCTCCGTTTCTACACGCGCGTCTCGCTTGGTGACGGCAAGGGCTGGGCGTACTCCATCAAGGGAGACGAGGACGAGATCATCGACGTGATCGCTACGCGCCTCGATTACAAAGCCATCGAAAAGGAGCGGAGCCAGCGGACCCAATCGAAGCTCGCCGCGCGGCTGGCGGAGCGTGAGGCCGAGCGGGCGGCAAAGCAAGCCAAGGTGAACGCGATCATCGAGCGACGCCGAGCCGAGCGTGAGGGAGCGAGGGCCTCGAAGGTCAACGTAGGGGCCGAGGGTAGGCAGAGAGCGGGCAGGCCAGAGGACAGGGACGGGGCAGGCGTAAGAGAAGCGCTTCACCAAGAGAAGCGCGCTCAGAGAAGGGCATTTGAGCAAGCGCCTTCTCCTTCAACCCCTCCGGGAGCGGCGTTCGACGCAAGCGCCGAACGGGCGCGCGTGGAAGAAGAAGGCTCGTTCATCGTGCCCGGTATGGCTTCGAAGCCGAGCCGAGAGACCGACGGAAATGCACAGCGAGCAAAAGAGGGTGAGGGACCTACGCCCTCCCCACCTTCGCCGCCAGCGTCAACGATGGGAGCCGACCTGTTCGGCCCACCTGCGCTTCGCTCCACGGCGAGGACCGGACGCCTTGGAGGCGTCGGCCTCGCTGAGCAAGACGAGGTAGAGCGTCCTCCGGCCCCAACGCCGACGGAGTCCTACGACGGGCGCACATCGTGAGCGGGCGCGCAACGGCTCCAGCCCGACTTGTCGAGACTGCGTTGAACATCCGGGGCGCTGGCGCCGTCGAGGCCGGCGAGCTCGCCTTCGTCGCCCGCCTTCTGGCTCAGGCCACGTTGCCGCACTCTGACCCCGGCGACGTGGCCGCGTTCACGCGCCGAAACGGGGCGCTGGAAATGTTCGTGCAGCCCACGCCCGGCGTCGGCGTGCCCTACGGCTCGTATCCCCGCCTTGTCCTCGCCTGGCTCACGACCGAGGCCGTGCGCACCAAGAGTCCGCGCGTCGTGTTGGGCGACAACCTGAGCGGGTTCATGCGCGAGCTCGGGATCGTCCCGACGGGCGGCCGGTGGGGCACGATCACCCGGCTCCGGGATCAGATGCGCCGCCTGTTCTCGTCCCGGATCGGAGTCCAGTACGACGACGACGCGACCGGCTACGCGCTTCGCCAGATGACGGTAGCCGACGAAGTGGACCTCTGGTGGAGCCCGCGCGACCCCGATCAAGCGGCCGTGTTCGAGTCCGTCGTCGTGCTCGGCCGGACGTTCTTCGAGGCCGTGACCGAACGCCCGGTGCCCGTGGACATGAGGGTACTCCGGGCGCTGAAAAAGAGCCCGCTCGGCCTCGACCTCTACACCTGGCTCACCTACCGGGTGAGCTACGCCCGCGACCCGTTCGCCGTGACGTGGCCGGGGCTGCACGCGCAGTTCGGGTCCGACTACACCGACGTGAAGGACTTCCGGCGGAAGGTGCTCCGGGAGCTCGGGAAGATCCGGCTGCTCTGGCCCGAGCTCCGGTTCGAGACGCCGCGCGGCCGGCTCGTGGTCTACCCCTCGCCGCCGCACGTCGCGCGGCTCCCGCCAGCGGGACCGGCGAAGGGTGGAAAACCCCGTTGACAGAGCCCGCCCCGCCGACTTGTCCACGCATTATCGGTCCCCCTCCCTACGCATTATCGGTCCCCCTTCTCACGCATTATCGGTCCCCCATCCTGTATGACCCCCTGTAAATCAACCTGTAGCCAGAGCGGGGCGCGTTGTGGAAAACGCTGAGACCACCCCCATGGGCACCGTCCCCGGTCCCTCCGCCGCCCCTCCGTTCGTCGTCGCCGTGGCGATCACGAAGGGCGGGACCGGCAAGACGACGACGGCCTCGACGCTCGCCGTGGAGCTCGCCGCCGGCGGCGCGGCCGTGCTCTTGATCGACGCCGACACGCAAGGGCAAGCCGCGCACGCGCTCGGCGTCGCCCTACCGGATCGAGGCCCCGGCCTGGCGGGCGTGCTAGCCGGGACCTCGACGCCCGCCGATGCGCTCCGCACCGTCCGCGCCTCTCGCGACGGCCGAGGCCCCGTCTACCTCCTCGCCGGCTCGGCTGCGCTGGCGGGCGAGGCCGGCAAGATGGCGAGCGACCCCGCCGCCGGGCTCCTCGCCGTGCGCGACGCCACGCTCGCCGCCGCCGCGTCCGTCGGCGCCCGCGTCGTCGTGATCGACACGCCGCCCGGATGGGGGCCGCTCTCACTCGGCGCCCTCGCCGCCGCCGACGTGGTGCTCGCCCCACTCCCACCGCACGCGCTCGCCGTCGAGGCGCTGGCCACGTTCGACCGGCACCTCGCCAGCGTGCAGCGGACGCGCGCCGCCTTCGGTGGGGCGGCCCTGCCTCGGCTC
>PBTQ01000114.1 GCA_002729125.1 Acidimicrobiaceae bacterium
AGCGGGTGCCGTCGCTCGGCGGTGCGGGCGGCGCCGGTGGCGTCGGGGCCGGGCCCGGGGCCGACGGAGGCGTCGGTGGGGTGGGAGCCAGTCGCGGCGACGGGGCGTCTGGGGCCGGCGGAGGCGCGGGCGCCTCGGGAGCGGGCGGCGGCGGCGGCGGCGGCGGCGGCGGCGGAGGCGGAGGCGGGAACGCCGCGCTCCGGATCGTGGACCGCTGGATCTCCTGGCCACTCGCATCGACGACGACGAGGTCGACGGGCGTGTCCCCGTCCTCCGAGAAGTAGTCGGCCACGCGGACCGCATCGTTCCGGGACGTGCCGGGCTTCATCTGGAGGCGGACACGCTGGGGAGCGTCGTCCTGCCTCCAGACCGAGAACGCGTCCACCTTCTGCAGCACCGGGTGGTCCTCGAAGCTGGGCGGTGTCGGCGGAGGGGGCGGCGGAGGGGCGGGGGCCGACGGCGGAGCAGGCGGCGGCGGTGGCAGGGGGACGAGGTCGAGGTTCAGCGTCGACCGGGAGATCCGCTCGCCGGACGCCGCGATCACAACGAGTTCGCCCGTCGCATCGCCATCCGCGAAGCGGTCGGCAACGGCGACGGCGTCCTGCAGCGAGGTCCCCGCATCCATTTCGATCTCGACACGGGACACGTCGCTGCCGTTGCGCCAGACCGAGATCTGGTAGGCCTCGTCGGTCGTGTCTGCCGGAGCTACGCCCGAGGTGGACGGGGCGGGCTCAGGAACGGCGTCGGGCAGGGCGGCGGCGGCGAGGGTCAGCGGCACCACCAGCAGGGCGGCGCCGACGAGCCGCGCGAGCAGCGCTCGGTCGGGACGGAGATGGGTCATGGCGGTCAGGCGATGGATGAGGGTGGACGAGGAGGCGCCGAGCGCGAGGCCAGGCGTGGGTCGAGTGGAGAAGAGGGCGAGCAGGCGGCCGTAGCGGGCCGCGCGCTCGGGCCACAGGCGGACCACGTCGGCGTCGGTGACGCGCTCGCGGTCGAGGGCGAGGCCCCGGGCCAGAAGGTGGACGAGCGGGTGCCACACGAAGGCGGCGCAGACGACGCGCTCGGCGAGGTGCCACCCGAAGTGGGCGCGGCGGACGTGCGACAGCTCGTGCGCGAGCGTCAGTTCGCGGTCTTCGCCGTCGAGCCCTTCGGGCACCGCCACGACCGGCTCGCGCCAGCCCAGCGTGAACGGCGCCGACGACGGCTCGACGACGGCGACCTCGACGGGCCGGCGGAGCCCGAACCGGGCGCCGAGTGCGCGGCTGTCGGTTCGGAGGTCTGCGCCGGCGGCCCGCAGCGAGTGGCGCGTCCGCGCCAGCCACACGACGCCGCCCGCGAGCAGCGCGAGGGCGAGCGTGGATGCCAGCGCAGCCAGCAATGCGAGCCCTCCCAGCGCCACGGCGAGTCTGTCTACGCCCGGCGCCACGGCAGGGGGCGCTCCGAGTGCGACCCCACCCTCGCTCCCGGTCGTCGGGAGTGCCGGCGCCACGGCCGGCGCCAGCGAGGGGACGAGCGGGGCGAGCACGGGAGGCAGCAGCACCAGCGCGGGCAGCAGCGCCAGCGCCGCGCCGCGCGCCCACAGGCTCACCGAGGCGGACGGGCGCGCCACCCGCAGACCGGCCTCGACGGCCAGCGCGACGACGGTCCACGTCATCACGGGCGTCGCGAGCACGGCCCAGGCGTCGGCGCCGAGGGCGGCGAGGGTGTGTAGGAGGTCAGTCATCGGACTCCCCTCCCAGCTGCTGGAGGAGCCGCTCAACCTCGGCCTGCTCGTCGGGCGTCAGCGACTCGTGGCGCGCGAGCGTCTGGATGAGCGTGCGCGCAGAGCCGCCGAACACCTTGTCGACGACCGACGACAGCAGCGAGCCGCGGACTTCGTCGGCCGGGCGCTCGGCGGAGTACACAAACGTGGCGCCGTCGCGGACGTAGCTCAGGTAGCCCTTGTCGGCCAGGTTCTTCATGACCGTGGTGACGGTCGTGTAGGCCACGTCGCGGTCGATGCGGGCATGGACGTCGCGCGCGCTGGCCGAGCCCAGCGCCCACACGGCGCGGAGCACTTCCATCTCGGTGCCGCCGAGGGCGGTGATCGGGTTTCGCATGGCCTGCTTCGACTCGGTTCGAAGGACAGGGTACGGTTCGGTTCGAACCCTGTCAAGCCCGCGCTCGAGATCGCCGCCGACGGCCACAAAAAACGCCCGCCCGGCACGGAGCCGGGCGGGCGTCGGGTCGGTCCGCCTCGTGGCGGAGGCGGGCGCGGCGTCAGCCGCCGAGCGCGAAGCGCACGAACCGGCGGAGGTCGGCGCCCTGGCTCTTGAGCATCTGGGCCACCGTCTGCGAGGAGTCCTTCACGAAGGGCTGCTCGACGAGCACGTTGTCCTTGAAGTAGCGGCCCAGCTTGCCCTCGGCGATCTTGTCGAGGATGGCCTCCGGCTTGCCCTCGGCGCGGGCCTGCTCGCGGCCGATCTCGCGCTCCTTGTCCTGCACGTCCTGGGGGACGTCGGCGCGGGTCGCGGCGATCGGGTTCATGGCGGCGGCCTGCATGGCCACGTCGCGGCCGGCGTCGGCGAGGTCGCCGTCGCCCTCCATCTCGACGATCACGCCGAGCTTGGCGCCCGCGTGGATGTAGTCGATGAGGGTGCCGCCCTCGGAGGCCTCCAGGACCTCGAAGCGCCGGACGTCGATCTTCTCGCCGATCTTGCCGGTCATGGTGGTGAGGGCCTCGCCGAGCGGCTGGCCATCGATCATCACCGAGGTGCGGGCCTCGTCGAGCGAGCCGGGCCGGGCCGCCAGCAGGGCGTCGGCGACGGACTGGGCGAACGCGACGAAGTCGCTGTTGCGGGCCACGAAGTCGGTCTCCGAGTTGACCTCGGCGATGACGGCAACGTCGCCCGACTCGGCGGTCGCGGTGACGATGGCGCCCTCGGAGGCGTCGCGGTCGGCGCGCTGGGCGGCGACCTTCTGGCCCTTCGTCCGCAGGATCTCGATGGCCTTGTCGAAGTCGCCGTCGGCCTCGACGAGCGCCTTCTTGCAGTCCATCATGCCGACGCCGGTGGCCTCGCGGAGCTTCTTGACGTCCTGTGCCTTGATTGCCATGATTCTAGTGCGTGGTGCGGGGTACGTGGGGCCGGCCTGAGCCGGCGATAGGGGGGGCCGTCAACGAAGCGGGGCGCAGAGACGGGGAGACTCCCACGCTCTACGCCCCACGTCCCAAACGAGCGGAGCGGGCGCTACGCCGACGTCTTGTTGGCGGCGGCTTCGGTGCGGGCCGCGGTCTCGGCGTCGGCCATCGTGGTCACGGGCTCCTCGGCTTCGGCCTTGGCCTCGGCGTCGTCGGCCTTGGCCTCGTCGGCGGCGCGGCTCTGGGCCTCGGCGACGGCCGAGTCGCGCTCGATGGCGCCGGCCTTCTGGCCCTCGATGATGGCGTCGGCGATGTGGCGCGTGAACAGGGCCACCGACTTCATCGCGTCGTCGTTCGCCGGGATCGGGAAGTCGACGAGGTCCGGGTCGACGTTGGAGTCGACGAGGGCGATGATCGGGATGTTGAGCTTGCGGGCCTCGTCGACGGCGATGTGCTCGCGCTTGACGTCGACGACGAAGACGGCGCCGGGCAGCTTGCCCATGTCGGCGATGCCGCCGAGCACGCGGTCGAGCTTCTCGAGCTCGCGCGAGCGCATCAGGCGCTCCTTCTTCTTGAGCTTGTCGGTCGTGCCGTCGGCGTCCTCGCGGCGGAGCGTCTCCATCCGGCGCAGCGAGCCGCGGATCGTCTGGAAGTTGGTCATCATGCCGCCCTGCCAGCGGTCGACGACGAACGGCATCCCGGCGCGCTCGGCCTCCTCGCGGACGACGCCCTGCGCCTGCTTCTTGGTGCCGATGAACAGGATCTTGCGGCCCTTCGAGGCGAACCGACCGGCCGCCTCGGCGGCCTCGTCGAGGAGCGTCTGGGTCTGCTTGAGGTCCAGGATGTGGATCCCGTTCCGCTGCATGAAGATGTACGGGGCCATCTTCGGGTTCCACCGCGAGGTCAGGTGCCCGAAGTGGGCGCCGGCGCGGAGGAGGTCTTCGATCGAGGCACGTGCCATGTCTGTCGTGGGGTGTGGCCGGCGGCGGGGAGCCGCGCGGGCCGGTGGTTGATCCTGGCCCCGCCGTCGCTCGGTCCGCCGACCCGCCGAGGCGGGCACCCGACGGACCGTCGGGCGGGGGGTGAGATAGAGGCGCCGATGGTGGAACGGGGAGAACGCCGAACGCTCCCCCCTTCCGCCGCCGGCTCCTCGGAGCGGCTTAGCGCTTCGAGAACTGGAACTTCTTGCGGGCCTTGGGCTGGCCGGGCTTCTTGCGCTCGACCATGCGCGGGTCGCGCGTCATGTAGCCGGCGTCGCGGAGGGGCTTGCGGAGCTCCTCGTTGAACTGGACGAGGCAGCGCGCGATGCCGAGCTGGATGGCCTCGGCCTGGCCGGTCAGCCCGCCGCCCTTGGCGTTGACGAGGACGTCGAACTGGCCGCGGAGCTCCGTGAGGTCGAGCGGCGCGGTGGCCGAGGCCTGACGGATCTTCGTCGGGAGGTACTCCGCGAGCTCGCGCTTGTTGACGACGACGTTGCCGGAGCCGGGGCGGAGGTAGACGCGGGCGACCGACGTCTTGCGGCGGCCGACGGCCTGGTACTGGGTTGCCATAATGGGATTGCGGTGTTCAGAGGCCGGCCGTGCGGGCCACCGAGAGCCGGTGGCCGAGGACCGACGCCCCTTAGATGTCGAGCGTCTGCGGCTGCTGGGCCTCGTGCGGGTGCTCCGCGCCGGTATAGACGTGGAGCTTCTTGTAGAGCTGGCGGCCGAGCTTGGTCCGGGGCAGCATGCCCTTGACGGCGTTCTCGACGATGAACTCGGGCTTCGAGACGCGGAGTTCCTTGGGCGTGCGCGAGCGGATGCCGCCCGGGTAGCCGGAGTGACGGAAGTACTCCTTGTCGGTCTCCTTCTTGCCCGTGAAGCGGACCTTCTCGGCGTTGATCACGATGACGTGATCGCCGACGTCCATGTGGGGCGTGTACTCGGGCTTGTGCTTGCCACGGAGGATGGTGGCCACGCGGGCGGCGAGCCGGCCGACGACGACGTTCTCGGCGTCGACCACGTGCCAGGCCTGCTCGACGTCGCCGGGCTTGGCGCTGTAGGTCTTGAACGAGGTCGTGTTCATGGGGATGGGGTCCTTTGCGGTGTGGCCGGGCGCCAAAAAAATGGGCGGCCCGGCCCGCACGCGCCACTGAGGGGGCAGGCGGCCCGGCCGCTCGCGACCGGCGTGCTGGCGTCCCGTACAGAGTGTGCGGGGGCCGAGCACGATTCGAACAGGACAAGCTAGAGGGCGGGCGAGCGGAGGGCAACGCGCGGGCACCCTCCCAAGGCCCTAATTGGCCGGGTTCAAGGATTCTTCCCCGGGTCTGGGGGCCCCCTCTATCTTCGCGGTCCTCTGGCCCCCCCGTCTGTGCTCTCGGAGCGCTCTTCTCGCCTCGAAGCCCTCGCGGCCCACCTCCCGTTCCCGCTCGACGACTTCGACGCGGCGGCGGAGGTCTTTGTGCGCTGGCGCGAACACGGCGTCCAGGCCGACCGCGACACCGCCCAGCTCTGGGCGTATTGCTTCGTCGTGTGGTACTTCTACGGCCGGTTCGCCAGCGAGCGTTCCGCCAGCGCCAGCGACCTCGACTGGGTCATCGAGCGGTCGTTCAAGCGCGTCTCCCGGTCGTTCGAGGAGATCCGCAAGCCCGAGCGGTTCCCGCAGTTCGCCAGCGTCGTCTGCCGCAACATGCTGCTCACGTACCGCCGCCGCCGCCACGAGACGGTCGAGGTGGAGGACACCACCACGCCGACGCCCGCTCGTGAGGCCGACGGGTTCGACCGCATCCTGACGCGGCGGCTCATTGAGCGCGCGATCGCGGCGCTGCCGTCGTACTCGGCCGAGATCGCCCGGCTCCGGTTGATCGAGGAGGCCACCTACCAGGAGATCGCCGACACGACCGGGCTCGACATCGCCACGACCCGCACGTACTTCTCCAAAGCCGTCGCACGTCTCCGCGCCGACCCGGACCTCCGCGCCCTCTACGAGGACGGCATCCCGCCATCGGCGCTCCGGGGCACCGCCGAAAACGGGGCCAAAATCGCCGATTCACAAAAAGAACCTCGCACCAGAGGTTAGATCTGACGACCTCGCGGGTCTATGTGTCCGTGATCCCCCCCGTCACCGTGACTGATCCAGCACATCGCCTCGACGATTTCCCCGCCCTCTCGCCTGCCGAGCGGGCCGAGATCGAGCGCTCTCTGGCCGACCGCCCAGACCTCGCCGACGCCCTCGACGAGGCCCGGCGGTTCGCCGCGCTGGTCGACGCCGCCCGGGCGCGGCCCGACCCCGGCCAGAGCGTGGTCGGCCGCCGCCTGGGGCTCGACGACCTCTCCATGCCCGTCGACCCGGAGACCGCCGCCCGGCTGGGCGAGCGGATCGACATGCTCGACGCGGGTGCCGAAGATGTCGTCGCCCGGTTCGAGCGGTTGACCGGCCGGACGCTCCCGCCGCTCGCGCCCGAGGTCGCACCCGAGGCCGACGCCCTCCCCTCGCCCGCGACGACCCCGCGAACGCTCTTCGACCGCCCACCTGCCCGTCCCGTCCGCGCCCGCCGGCGCCGGGCCTCGACGTGGGCCCGCGCGGCGGCCGTCCTGCTGGTCGGCTACGGGGCGCTGTTCCTGGCCTCCCAGGCGTCGGTCTCCGAGCGCACGCAGATCGCCGCCCTCAGCGAGGTCGCCATCGACGCGCCCACCCTGCGGGGCGCCGACCGCACGCCCGACGCGGACCGTCTGATCGCGGCCGCCGCGGCGGTCCGCGACGCCCGACGCTCGACCCTGGGCCTGTTCGCGACCTACGACACGACCGCGCTCGACGCCGCCGCCGCCGACCTCGGGGACCTCTCGGACACAGCCGACCGACGGACGTGGGTCTCGCAGGAGGCCCGCCTCGCGCTCGGACGCGTGCTCCTCTACCGCAGCCGCGACGCCGACGCCGCCCGCGTGCTCGGCGACCTCGTGGAGCAGGGCGGCTACCGCGCGCCCGTCGCGCGGCGCCTGTTGGACGCCGTGCGGAACGGCAGCCAGCTGGACTGACAGCCGGGTGACACCAGGCGCACCTAGCTTGGCCCGGTCCCCCTCTCCCCCATGTACGCGTACGTCTCCGGCGTCCTCGCCGACAAAAAGCCGACCGAAGCCATCCTCGAGGCCGGCGGCATCGGGTATCGCCTGCTGATCCCGGCGTCGTCCTTCGAGAAGCTCCCCGCCGTCGGGAGCGCGGCCAAGCTGGTCACCACGTTCGTCGTCCGCGAGGACTCGCAGACGCTCTACGGCTTCGCCACGGAGGGCGAGCAGACGGCGTTCGAGACGCTGACGGCGGTGAGCGGGGTCGGTCCGAAGCTGGCGCTGGCGGCGCTCAGCGCGATGTCGCCGTCGGAGCTGCGCGACACGGTGGTGGCGGGCGACGCGGCGATGCTGACGCGGGTACCCGGCATCGGGAAGCGCACCGCCGAGCGGCTGATCGTCGAGCTCCGGGACAAGTTCGCGGGGATGGACGGGCTCGACGCCGGCGGGGCGATGGGCGGCGACCGCGTCGCCAGCGAGGCCCGTGCCGACGCGCGCGCCGGCTTGGAGGCGCTCGGGCTGGGCCGCGCCGAGGCCGAGAAGCGACTCCGCAAGGTGCTCCGGGCCCACCCCGGCACCCCCTCCGCCGAGGACCTCATCCGCCTCGCCCTGCGCGAGGGCTGACCGAACCGGGCGG
>PBTQ01000115.1 GCA_002729125.1 Acidimicrobiaceae bacterium
GACGGCCGTCGCAGCCTCGGGCGAGTCTGGGGCAGCGGCGGCGATGCGAAGGAGCTCAGCGAGTTGAGCTGCGGGCCGGTCTACGAGGTCGTAGGAGGCCGAGAGTTGGTCGGCGAGAGACCGGTCCTGGGTCCCGGCGTGTCCGCTCTCCGCGCCAGCCATGCTCCCTCGACCGCTGATAAATATTGATATGCACCATGGCGAGGGGTCGAGGTACGGGTCAGACGTCAGCCAGGAGCCGGCGTTGATCGTCGCGCCTTCGGAGGCCGTAAGGTTTGGAGGCGAAGAGTTAAGGTTGTCCTGATCCCACCAGTCGCACCGGGCCGTGACGTACGTCCCGGTCCCATTGGCAAGGACCGATCCGGGGTCTTCGCCATTCGACTCGAGGATCCGGTTGCGGTTGTGGTAGTTCTCGGTCCCGGCAATGACCTGCGCGCCGGACGCCGCGCGGATCTCGTTGGTGCTCCCTTCGAACGTGTTCAATCCCTGAAAGGCGCCGTTGCCAGAGGTCGTGGCGTTCGATCCACCCGACACGGCGAGCCCGTTCCGGGCGTTGTCGATGACCCGATTTCCGACGAGCGTGGCCTGGGTGGGATCTCGGTAGAGATAGGCCGCAGCGCCTCCAGCCACTCGGATCCCGTCCCGTACGTTCTGTAGAACATCGCTGTTGAGGACCTCGGCCTGGGCCCCATTGAGGATGATGACGCCGTCTTTGCTCATCTCCCGAACGTCCACCCCCTCCAGCGTGGCGCCTCCCTGGCTACCCTGGACCACGATCCCCGTCGTGTTTGTCGCGCCCGGTAGCTGGCGAACAGCCACTCCCATGAGGGCCGCTGACGAGTCTTCAACTCGGACGCCGAACCTGTTCGAGTTGATACCGAAGACATTGACGTCCGTGAGCGAAGCGATGGAGCCGGGCTTGAAGTGGACACCGTCCCATCCCTGACCGGAATCGGTGAACGTCATCCCCGTTGCCCGGAAGTCGTCCGACTCCACCGTCAGCCCGGCCTCCGGCGCAAACGCCAGCGTCAGCCAATTCTCCACCCAGTCGTAGTCAGGGAAGGGCCGACCAAGGCTATTATTGTAGTTAAAAAGAGCGATAGGATGGCTTATCTTTTTTGTAATTGCATCTCCGAGTACGAAAGGTTCATCGACAGGCATCAACAGGTAGGAGCTAAGCAAGCCCGCCTGCTCGCCCCCATTCTCACAGCGGCCACCCGCACACACGATCTGCGCGTGGTATGGCCAGACCCAATCTTCCCCCTGGATTGTCTCGTGAATATAGGATGATGCCGCCCCTCCCTGATTCCACATGAAGTTTGGACTGACCTCGAACTGCCCGTTCCGAAATCCTACGTAAAAATCAGACCCATCACCGCTCGATGAGATTGGGCAGAGGAAGGAGGCTGGGGCAACCCGGACTGGATCCTCAGGCGGCGGGGCACACCAGCCGGTTGGGTCGTTAGTGGCTTGCACGATGAAGTACGGGTCGCCCGAATTCGGCGCGAGCTTGATCGTGGACACCTTAGTCGCGCCCAAAGCAAATCGGTAGATCGGCGCTTCCTGCGCGACGGCATCATTTTGAAACGTGATGTATGCGGAGCAGTTGTTCGCGGAGGCGGGGCTGATCTCGACTGAGGTCTGAGTGAGGAGCGGGTCCTTCCCACCCGTAGCGGGAGGCGTCACGCCTAGCAAAGGCATCGGGTCACCGTTTGCATCGTACACGCTGAGGAGGACACTCTGGTCGACCTTGATGGCAATCTCGTTTTGGTTGATGCCCGGCCCGCACGGAGGAGCCTCAATATTATAGGCTGAGGGCTGAGCTTGAATCGGTGGCCCCATAGTCAGCGCCCCCAACAACGCGAACGTCAATCGAAATGGACGGGAGAGACCGGAGAGGCGAGCAGGCATGGTTGGGACGGGTGAATGAAGAGGTGCCCCTCAGTTACCCAGCCTCGATTGTCTCGTCATAGAGCACGGCACCCAGCCCGATGTGACTCGCGCACCATCCCCCCCGATTTGCCCCATCTCCCACACCCCACAGCCCAGCCCCCTAGGGCCTGAGGGGGCGGCCTCAGTCCACGAAAAGCGCTGACATCGACTTGTCCTTCTCGATCCGGTTGATGGCGTCGGCGAACATGGGGGTGACCGAGATCACCTCTAGCTTGTCGATCCCGCGCTGCAGCGTGACGGGGTCCGTCACGATCAGCCGGCTCAGCGGGCTTGCCTCGATCCAGTCCAGCGCTGGGCCCGGCATCAGCGGGTACGTACAGGATGCCCACTCGGCTCGTGGGCATGGTGGGAGCAAGTCAGTGCTGCCAACAGCGGCCCGAGCGGTTCGTCGTCTGCCTGAGGCACCGGGTCCCCCGCTGAGTCGTCCCAGAGCACCGCACGGCCACCGACCGCGAACTCGAACCTGAGTACGTCCGAGCCGGGGCGTAGGTGCGCACAGGCGCCGGGCTCGTGTGGAGCAGGGACTCCGAGATGAACGCGCGCGTGTTCGTCTCCGTGGCGGTCGGTATCTCGACGCGACACCACCCGGCGTGGCAAGTGAGCACGTACACCGTGTCGTCCCTGTTCAGACTCCCGAGCCGGCTGTGACTCGTCCCTGGCCCGGACCGCACGTTCACCGTCCCGTGGACGTACCGGGTCTCGTGACGAGAGCCCCGAGTGACCGCGTAGGGATCCGGCCGGTCGATCCCAAACGCCTCGGCATAGGCCCGGTAGGCAGGTGTCCCGTCGCGGAAGTGGACGAGGAGGCGCCCGTCTGCGGCGTCGGAGAGGGCCGTGAACGTGAACGTGTCGCCGGCCTCGAAGTCCAGCGGTGCACCGGGCGAGTTGGACCGAAACGCCGTCCCCGACTCGACCGCCGTGATGGTGTCGCCAGCCGTAGGCTGCGCCGACACAAGGCCAGCAGTGAGCGTGAATGCGAGGGCGATCGTGCGGAGCATGACGACGTGGGCTTGCGACCAGGAATGCCCGACGATACACTCTCTGAACCCGTCCGAACAAACATCTTACACGATGGCCATGAGTGTCACCCCAGAGCAGCTCCGCCGCATCCTTGAAGAGGCCGTTGCCCCACTCTCGGAAGAGATCGGCGCGCTCCGCCGCGAGATCACGACGCTCCGCAACCGCCTCGGCGAGGCGACCCTGTCGCAGAAGGAGGTCTGCGCGCGCTACGACGTCTCGCCCTCGACCGTCCTCCGACGCCAGCAGGAAGGCGCGCTCACGAGGCTCGGCACCGAGCGCCGGGCCCGCTACTGCGCCCGTGAATGCGAGCGCGTGTTCAGGCCGCGGAAGCCGTACGGGCCATAACGGACACCCACAAGTCTCAGCGATCGGCCGCGCTCCGCGGCTCCTTGATCTGCTCCGAGTGCCCTCCTACGGACTCGTCGCCGCCACGAGGTCTCCAAGCGTGGTGTTGATCGCGGACAGCTCCGCGTCCAAGCGCGATTCCACACCGCTGACCGCCGCCCTGACCTCATCGAGCTTCGTGACCACCGCGTCGAGCCGAGTGAACAGCCCGTCCTTGAGCAACTCGATCTGCCCGGCCCCGCCCGCCGAGGTCCCGTCCGCGGCCACCGTCCCCGCCAACGAGGCGAGGTGGAGCAGCGCGTTCTTCATCGGCTGCGCCAGCCCGTCCGCCCCGGTCGGGACGCCGTCCGCGTCGAGCGCGCCCACCAGCTTCCCGGCGAGGTGGAACACGGCGGCCCGCACCAACTCGACCTGGCCCTCGTCCGTCTTCACGCCCGTGGCCGGGTTCACGGTCCCGTAGATCGTCTCCCGGATCCGCTCCAGGTCGAGGAACCCGTCGATCGACTCCTCCATGAGCCCCTCGTACTCGGGGACCGTCCCGCCCGTGTCCTCGTCGGTCCACCCCGAGAGGTAGTCGATGAGCCCGGGGATCCACGGCTGGCCCGGCACCGGCGGGTCCGCGCCGGGGTCGGCCGCGATGTAGTCCTGCCCGCTGATCGCGAGGGCGAGGTCGCGGAGCGCGGGCGAGAGCGGCCGGAGCACCTCCAGTTCCTCGGCCACGCCCGCGAGGATCGGCACCAGCTTGTTCTTGTTCTTCGCCAGCTCGCTGAACGCGCCGATCCGGGCGTGGAACCGCTGGCGGACCGACCGGGCCCCGGTGTCCGACTCTACCGACGGCACCGGGACCTGACCGCCAGCGGGGGCCACCTCCCCCTCGTTCTCGCCGTAGACGGGGTAGTCGATCGGAATGGCCATGCGTCTACAGGGTGGGATGTGCCTGTAGAAGGGCCAACGGTGTGCCGTCGCTGGCGGCCTGGCGGCCCCCTCGCACGCACCGAAACCTCCCGCGGCGAGGCGAGCGTGTCCGCCCGCCACCGCTCCCGGGCTCCTCCCCCGTCAACCCGTCTGCGGCGCGGGTCTACGGAGGCGCCTGCTTTGCCCCCGTAGCGCCTGCTGGCGTCCGTTTCGGCCGGGGGGGGCGCGGGTCCGCTGTTGAAAGGCCGACCGCTGGGGGTTGACAGGGGCTCGCGGCCCTCGTCACCCGGCGCCAGCGGTGCCCCTGCCCGCCGAGGGCGCGGCGGTCTCTCCGGTAGTTCCTCGGCCGAGGCCGTGGACTTGCCGACCTGCACCGGCCCTCGACAGGCTCCCCAACTTGGCCCTGGGGACCCCAGAAACTCCAGCACCCCCCAGAATTTTTTTTGCGTGTGTCGGTCTACTACTAACGCCCGGTCCCGACCCGGGGTACCCCCTCGGTTTGGGGGCGGGGTCCACCTCGGCGCGCGCGTCAGGCGGGCCGCTGGCGAGATGCCTCGCCCCTCTCCTCGTGGGTCCGGGGGGCTCCCTCCGCGCCGAAGAAGCCGCGACAGTAAGTAGCCCCTGCTGGCGCAGAGACGGCATCCTACTTGCGAGCAGGTACCGCGAACCAACCGGCGGCGACCATGGCGGCGACAGCGGAGGAGTGGCGGGCAGTCGAGGGCTACGAGGGCGCGTATGAGGTATCGGACCTCGGCCGGGTGCGGCGGATCGAGCGCAAGGCGCCCGACCGGAACGGGGTGTGGAAGTCGCGGCCGGGGTGGGACCTCAACCCGTGGCGGACGCCGGGCGGGCGGCGGAAGGTCGGCCTCAGCCTGAGCGGGAAGCCTCGGCGCGAGTCCTACGTGTACCGGTTGGTGGCGCAAGCCTTTCACCCGAACCCGGAGGGGAAGCCCGAAGTCAATCACCTCAACGGCAAGTGTCACGACGACCGCGCCGTCAACCTCGAATGGGCCACCCGTCGGGAGAACATGGAGCACGCAATACGGCTCGGGCTCGGGAGCGCGGGACGTGGCGAGGCCCACCCCCACGCGAAGCTGACCGAGGCGGACGTCCGGCAAATGCGGGCGCTGGCGGTGACCGACCGGCCGGCGGCCATCGCCCTGGGCCGGTCCCTCGGTGTCTCCCGGGCCGCCGCCTGTGCGGCGATCGACGGCCGGACCTGGGCCCACGTGGAGTAGACATCGGCCCATGTCGGGCCCTGCTGGCGGGCATTCCCCCGGCCCGTGGTCTGCCCTGTCCGCCGTATCGTGACGGCTCTTCCGGGCCGTCCGATGCTCTTGGTGGAAGCCCTACCGCGCGCTCTCGTCCCGGCTGTGGTCGCGTTCGCCCTCGTCTACGGGGTGGCCTCTCGCACCCGGCCGGGCCTCCGGTCCCCACGGCGGGCGGGGACGGCGTTCGTCCTCGTGTGGATCGGGACCTCTGTCGCGTACGCCGTCGGGGCCCCGTCGCCGGTCTGCGGTGCCCCGCTCGTCGTCGCGCTCGTCGTGGCCCTCGCCCTCACCCCTCCGGCGGCGGGCGGGCCGGGTGACCCCGTCCGGTGACCCGGAGGCGCCTCTCGAATCCCGCGCCGCCGCGCAGAATCTCCGCTACGGGTTCGCCGCCAGCGTCGCCAGCAGGTAGCCCGCCGCCGCCGCGCGCTCGGCATCCCCCTGTACCACGGCCTCCGCTTGCGCGACCACCATCTCGTTGACGTACGCGCGGTAGGCCTCGTCATCGTCCTCCCGATACCTCCCGATCACCGCCGTCACGTAGGCGCGGAGTACGTCGAGGTCGAGTTGAGCATCCAAGTCAGAGCGTTGGAGGACCGACCCGTCGGAAATAACGACGTGGCAAAGCCGTGCGGTCGCTGCGCCAACGGCGTCGGTGGCGGTGGCCGATGGCTCGCCGTCGCCGCGCCACGGGTAGTCGTTGGCGACGGTCTCCATCGCCTCTAAGAAGCCCTGGCGGTCCTGTTCAGGGACTAACCGGCCGATGAGTTCGGACGCGTACCGCCGGACCGAACCCGTGAGGAGGAAGGCGTAGCGGAGAGCGCCGTTCGGCTGTGAGGGTGTCGACATTTCGGGGGGGCTAGAGGGTGTTCAGGGTGTCGAGCAGGAAGCGGGCCGCACTCGTGCCGGCGACATCGCCGTCTGCAGCCCGCTCCATCGCCTCGGCCTGGAGCGCATCGACGTAGCCGAGGAACACCCGGTCACGGCTGGCGCCAGCGTAGCGGGCCGCGATGGCTCGGGCGCGCGAGAGCAGCCCCGCCACGTCCTGCTCGGCGTCGGCGGCGAGTCCGTCGGCGGGTGGGGCCTTCGGGTGGCCGCCGCCGTTGTCGGGGTCGTCGGTGTCCGGCCCGTCTCCTCCCGGCCCGTCGGGACCGAGGAGGAGGAGCGCCGCGAGGCGGATGTGCGGCGGGTGGTCCCCTTCCGCGACGGCGACGTTCTCGGCGTCGAGCGCGCGCCGGTCGTTGACGCCGGCGAGGAGCCGGGCCGCGTCGGCGGCGAGGGTGTGCGCGGCGTCCTCCACGAGGAGAATGGCGCGGGACGCCTCGCCTGGGGTGAGCGCGCCGGGCGTGACGCCCTCGGCCACGGCGGCAAGGACCGCGAGCGCGGCGGGGTCGGCGTCCGTCTCGGCGTCGGTGTCGAGGAGCCAGCGGAGGGCCCACGCGGTCTCGCCAGCGGGGCCGGCGGCGGCGAGCGAGGCCCGCGCGGTGGCGGCGAGCTCGGTCGCGAGGGTCTCGGCTCGGCTGGCGGGGGGCCGGGGCGCGGCCCGGACGATCATCGTCGCGTCGAGGCCTGAGGGCGCGGCCGAGGGGTCGGCGGCGGGGGGCGAGGTGGGGGTCATCGGGGGTGCCATGCTGGCGGAGGGTGCGACCGAACCCGGCGGGAGGCGATCCCGTATGGTGTCCGCTGGACTTCGGTCTGGTAGATGGTGGCCCGCCCCTGTTGCTGTTCAGGCCGGGGCGGGCCGCTCTGTGTTGGGATCGCGGGTGGGTCAGGCGGCGAGGACCGTCTGGGTGCAGGACGTCACGAGCTGGAGGGCCGGGTGACGGACATGAGCGAGCGTGGCCTGATCTTCCAGCGACATGGTCTCGACCTGGAAGCCATAGACGGCCTCGTTGGCGGCGTGCTCGACGCGGAGGCCGGAAGCGGTGCGGCTGGCGGCCTCCATCGTGAGGCCGGAGGCGACCACGGCGAGCATGCGGCGGGTGGCGCGGGAGAAGCGGACGACGCGGTAGTAGGCGGGCATCGGGGTAGGGTGGTGCGAGTGGCTTGGTCTATGATAAGCACAATGCTTATCAAAGGTCCCGCCCTCTGTGGAGGCTCTGTGAATAGATAGGCGTTACGCTTATCATTCCCTATCCTTCCCCCCCCCACTCGACTTCCCCGACCGATGCCAGACCCCAAACCAGACACGCCCTACACCCTCGCTGAACTTGCTGCGTTCGCCGAAGCGGGTCTCCGGGCCTCTGGGCTATCACAGAGGGCCGCAGCGGAGTATCTGAATGAACACCACCCCACAGAGACCGGGGCGTACCATCAACCGCAGATCAGCGGCGCACTCCGGGACCCGGAGCGGAACCCGCGTATGGTCACGGTACTTGTCGAGGCGTTCACGAACTACACCGTCCACCCGGAAGCGCTCTACGTGCTCCGGTCGACAGGATGAGCGCGGATCCCCCTACCGGCGACCGGGCCCGGCCCGGCTTCCGCGAGGTGTCCATCGGGGCCGACGGCGTGGAGCGGGCGCCCAACCCGATGAGCGAGCCCCCACAGAGCGACCCGTTGCCCGACGGCGAGGCCCCGGGCTCGCGTGAGCGGTCCGGAGACGACGACTTCATGGTGGGCGTCGTCCGCTGGCTCGAACGGACTGGGCTGTTCTGGCCGGCCGCCGTGACCCTCGCCGTGTTCGTCCTGGCCGGAGCCGACGCGTACGTCCGTGAGAAGCCCGGGGAGGGGCTCGCGTTCGCGGCCATCGCCGTCCTCGTCCTCGTCTCCCGCTCCCGGACCCTTCCCGCATACCAGGCGGCAGAGACGTTCTTGGGCACGTCGTCCCTCGCCGTCCTCGTCGTCGTCCACATCACGCTGCTGGGGCCGGAGCCGGCCGCGCTTCTCCTTTCGTTCGTGGCGTTCGTCGCTGCTCGGCGATGGATCGAGCGGGACCCGTTCGGCCCGACCTGCCTCTACCTTGCCGTGGACGTCGTCGTCGTCGGGACCGAGATCGACGCGCAGGTGGACGCCTGGCTCGCCTCCGCCGGCAACGCACTGTTCTCGTGGCCCGGGTTCTACTGGGGCCTGATGTTCATCCCCGCCCTCTACGCCCACCTCAAGCTGGACGACTGGGGTCGCGCCCGGTTTGAACGGCCGGCGCTCCGGGACGACTTCGGGGTCGTCTCGGCCGCGGCGGCCGTCCTCCTCCTCGCCCCTCCGGCC
>PBTQ01000116.1 GCA_002729125.1 Acidimicrobiaceae bacterium
AAACAAGAAGCTCGACTTGAGGCGCAGCGCGGTGCGCTCGGCAATCATGCCGATCCTCAAGAGCGACTCACCAGAGCGCGCGGCCATCGTCGCGATCGCGGTAGCGAAGTCATTGACGGTCTTGGGGTCGAGGCCCGCGAGCGTGTTGGCGACGGCCAGCCCGAGGTCGTCGTGGCAGTGCGTCGAGAGCGTGACGCCGCGCAGGTCGCAGCAGTCGGCGACGGCGTGGAAGAGCGCGGCGTAGTCGGACGGCGTGCAGTAGCCGGTCGTGTCGGGGATGTTGATCGTCGTGGCCCCGGCCTCGACGGCCGCGGCGACGACCTCGCACAGGAAGCCGTGGTCGGTGCGGCCCGCGTCCTCGGCGCTGAACTCGACGTCGGGCGTGTGGGCCCTGGCCTGCTGGACCGCCTCGGTCGCCATCCGGAGCACGCTGGCGCGGCGGTCGGCCATCGTGGCCCCGAACCGGGGCGCGCTGAACTTGGCGGCGATGTGGATGTCGCTCGTGGCGATGAACGTGTGGAGCCGCGTCCGCGGGCCCGTCCCGAGGGCGTCGGCGGCGGCGCGGAGGTCGGCCTCGTGGGCCCGGGCGAGGGCGCACACGACGGGGCCGGCGCCCCCCAGCATCGCGACGATCTCGCGGACGGCGTCGGCTTGCTGCGGCGACGAGACCGGGAAGCCGGCCTCGATCACGTCGACGCCCATCGCGGCCAGGACCCGCGCCACGCGGAGCTTGGCCGCGAGCGTCATCGCGGCGCCGGGCGACTGCTCGCCGTCGCGCAGCGTGGTGTCGAACAGGATCACGCGGTCGGTGGGGGAGGACATGACGGCTTAGGTGAGGGTGAGAGACGAGACGGCGTCGGCGACGGCGGCGCCGACAGAGGAGGTGGAGGCGGTGCCCCCGAGGTCGGGTGTGAGCGGGCCGTCGGCGACGACTGCCTCGACGGCCGCGCGGACGGCGGCGGCGGCGGCGCCCTCGCCCAGGGCGTCGAGCAGCATGGCCGCGCTGAGGATGGCCGCGAGCGGGTTGGCGAGGCCCCGGCCCGCGATGTCGGGCGCGCTGCCGTGGACGGGCTCGAACAGGCCGGTCCGGCCGCCGAGGCTGGCCGACGGCAGGAGCCCCAGCGTGCCGGGCAGCGTCGCGGCGAGGTCCGAGAGCACGTCGCCGAAGAGGTTGCCGGTGACGACGACGTCGAACCGGCGCGGGTCGCGGACGACCTCCATGGCGGCGTGGTCCACGTAGAAGTGCTCCAGCGTCACGTCCGGGTACTCGTCGGCGCCGACGCGCGCGACCACGTCCCGCCACAGCGCCGACGACGCGAGCACGTTGGCCTTGTCGACCGACGCCAGCCGCCCGTCGCGCTTGCGGGCCCACTCGAAGGCGACGCGGGCGATGCGCTCGACCTCGGCGACCGAGTAGCGCATCGTGTCGTAAGCCTCCGTCTCGGTCCGCTCACGGGGCACGCCGAAGTAGATGCCGCCCGTCAGCTCGCGGACGATCAGCAGGTCGGTGCCGGCCACGCGCTCCGGGCGCAGCGGCGAGCGCTCGGCGAGCGCGTCGGACACGGCGACGGGGCGGAGGTTGGCGAACGCGCCCAAGCGGGCGCGCAGGCGCAGCAGCCCGCGCTCGGGCCGCGTCTCGGCCGGGACGCCGTCCCAGGCGGGCCCGCCGACGGCGCCCAGGAAGACCGCGTCGGCGTCGAGGCAGGCGTCGAGGGTCGCGCGGGGGAGCGGGTCGCCGACCGCGTCGATCCCGGCGCCGCCGACGGCGTGCTCGGCCGTCTCGACCGCGAAGCCGTGGGCCTCGCCCGCGGCTTCGAGCACGCGGGCGGCCTCGGCGGTCACCTCGGGGCCGATCCCGTCGCCCGGGAGGAGGGCGAGCGAGTAGGAGCGGGGGGGACTGATCATCGGGGGGGCTCGGGGTTGACCAACCCAGAGCGTGCGACGAATCAGCGGCCTCGAGTCGGTCTTGGAATCAGCCTCCGAGGAGGCTGCTAAGGAGGACCGGAAGGAGGACGGCGCCCAGCACCACGACCGTGTCCACCGCCACCGGGGCGGGATCGAGGACGAGACGGGGAGCGGGAGCGGTCACGCGAGGTCGAGTGTGAAAGCGCGTCGAAGGGCCGCCATGGTAGCCGCCCAACGCGGGGCACGACAAGGCTTTGTGAAGACCGGAAGCCCTTCCATTTGTTGCGATCGTGTGAAGAACGCTGGGTTCGGTCGCTCGGTGGGTCGCTGGACGGGGTCCCGCCGAGTCCTCGGCGCCGGCGTATCGCGACTCGCTGCCCGCCGCGCCCGCGCCGGCGGTCGGGCCAGAAGGGGCACTCGGCCTACACGCCGTAGCCCTGGAGCACCGACGGGAAGCGGATGGCGCCGGAGGCACAAGCGCTTCCGGCACGACGGCTTCACGTCGAGGCGCTTCGTCCTACCGGCGTCGGCCGGGCCCCGGTCGTCTGGGCTCCGGGCCCGGGTCAGTCGTCGGCGCGCGGGGGCTTGGGGGCCGTCGTCGCCCACACCGCGAGGCCGATGGCGATGGCGAGCCACCCGACGGCGTTCCCGGGCAGGCCGCCGCGAGCGACGCTGACGCCGACCCCGACGGCCCCGAGGACCAGGGCCGCGAGGGCGAGCGCGCGGATGCTCCGCTTGAGGCCCATCAGCCCATCACCCGGCGCGCGGCGGCCACGACGGCGTCGGCCGTCATCCCGAGGTCCGTCAGCGCCTCGGTGCCCGGGGCGCTGGTGCCGAACCGGTCGATGGAGACGGTCTCGCCGTCGAGCCCGACCAGGCGGTGCCAGCCGACGGGCGAGGCCGCCTCGGCGGCGACGCGGGCGCGCACGGCGGACGGGAGCACCGACTCGCGGTAGGCGGCGTCCTGCTCGAAGAAGCGCCGCTGGCAGGGCATCGAGACCACGCGGGCGCCGCCGCCGAGCGTCTCCTTGGCCTCCATCAGCAGCCCCACCTCGGCGCCCGCGCCGATCAGGACGACCTCAGGCGCGCCGTCGGAGTCGGCGACGATGTAGCCGCCCCGGGCGACGCCGTCGGCGGCGCGCTCGGCGGTGGTGGCCAGCGTCGGGAGGTTCTGGCGCGAGAGCGCGAGCGCGGTCGGGCGGCCGCCCTCGAGGGCCACGCGCCATGCGGCGGCGGTCTCGTTGGCGTCGGCCGGACGGATGACGTCGAGCCCGGGGATGGCGCGCAGGCCGGCGAGCTGCTCGACGGGCTGGTGCGTCGGGCCGTCCTCGCCCAGGCCGACCGAGTCGTGCGTGAACACGTGGACCACGGGCGCGCCCATCAGCGCGCCGAGGCGGATGGCGGGCTTGCTGTAGTCGGAGAAGATGAGGAAGGTGCCGCCGTAGGGGCGGACGCCGCCGTGCAGCGCCATCCCGTTCATGGCCGCGGCCATCGCGTGCTCGCGGATGCCGTAGTGGAGGTAGCGGTGGCCGAAGGTGGTGGCCTGGATGTCCTCCATGCCCGCGGCCTTCGTCTTGACCGACGGGGTGAGGTCGGCGGAGCCGCCGACGAGCTCGGGGAGGACGGCGGCGATGGCGTCGAGGACCTTGCCGGACGCGGCGCGGGAGGCCATGCCCTTGGCGTCGGGCTCGAAGGTGGGGAGCGCGTCGGCCCAGCCCTCGGGGAGGGCGCCGGCGATCCGGCGGCGGAGCTCGGCGGCCTTGTCGGGCTCGGCGGCGTCGTAGGCCGTCATCCGGCCCTCCCACTCGCAGTGCGCCTGGGCGCCCCGGAAGGCCTGCTCGCGGAGGAGCGTCGTGGCCTCCTCGGGGACGTAGAACTCGGGGTCGAGGGGGATGCCGAGGTTCTCCTTGGTGGCCTTGATCTCGTCGGCGCCGAGCGCGTCGGAGTGGACCTCGTGGTGGCCGGCGAGGTTGGGCGAGCCGTAGCCGATGGTGGTGCGGACCTCCAGGAAGCTGGGCCGGTCGAGGACGTTGCGGGCCGTCGTGATGGCGGCCGCGACGGCCTCGTTGTCGTGCCCGTCGATCTCGCGGATGACGTGCCAGCCGAGCGCCTCGTAGCGGCCGGCGCGGTCCTCGGTGAACGAGAGGTTGGTGTCGCCGTCGATGGAGACGTGGTTGTCGTCGTAGAGCACGATGAGGCGCCCCAGCCCGAGGTGGCCCGCCAGCGACGACGCCTCGTTGGTGACGCCCTCCTGGAGGTCGCCGTCGGACGCGATGACGTAGGTGTAGTGGCCGACGACCTCGTGGTCGGTCGTGCTGAACTGGGCCTCGAGGTGCTTCTCGGCGATGGCCATGCCGACGGCGGTCGCGAGGCCCTGCCCCAGCGGGCCGGTCGTGGTCTCGACGCCGGGCGTGTGGTGGACCTCGGGGTGGCCGGGCGTCTTGGAGCCGAGCTGGCGGAAGGCCTTGAGGTCGTCCAGCGAGACGTCGTAGCCGGCGAGGTGGAGCAGGCTGTAGATCAGCATCGACCCGTGGCCGGCGGAGAGCACGAACCGGTCGCGGTCGAACCAGGCGGGGTCCTCCGGGTTGTGCTTCAGGAAGCGGCTCCAGAGGACGGTCGCCACGTCGGCCATGCCCATCGGCAGGCCGGGGTGGCCCGAGTTCGCGCGCTCGATGGCGTCGATGGTGAGCCCGCGGATGGTGTCGGCGGTGACCTTCTCGAGGCGGGCGCGGTCGGCGGCGGAGCGCTCCGGGGCGGGGTCTTCCATCTCGGTGGCGGGGGCGGGCGTCTCGGCCATGACGGGCGGGGGAGGGGAGGGAGCGCCAAGCTACGGGACCGGGCCGCGTTCGATCCCCCGCCGGCGCGCCCCCCTCGCTCTCCACCCGGCCGTCGCTGCGGGCGCCCGCCTGGAGGGCGGTCCGAGAGACGAGCGCGGACGCCCGAGAGACGGACAACGTGTCAGGCGAGCGGTGCCTTGTGGCCCGTGAGCGGAGGGACGGGGGGCGGGAGCGGTGCGATTTGGTCCGCGAGTGACACCTTTTGCTCCGTGAGTGTCACTCATTGAGCCGTGAGTGACACTTTGTGGCCCGTGAGTGTCACCCGTTGGGTTGTGAGCTGGACATCGTGTCAGGCGAGCGGTGCCTTGTGGCCCGTGAGCGGAGGGGCTTGTTCCGGCATGGCTTGGGTGCGGCCGACGGTGCGGCGTGGGCGTCGGCGCGTGCAGGGGGTGTAACCCGTGTCGGGTGGCTCGCGTTCTTCCCTCGACACACCTCCCCCCGCCGTTATGCGTCTCTCGCTTTTCGCCACGCTCCTCGTCGTCGTCCTGCTCGCGCCCGCCGCGGTGGCCCAGACCAACTCGGAGGGCCTCTACCTCCACCTCGGCGTGGGGGGGCAGAGCATCGCCTACGACGGCGACGACTTCGACGACACCGACGAGGGGGGCGTGCTGGCGCTGCGCGCGGGCTACGGCGTGTCGCCGCTGGTGACGCTCTACGTCGGCGCGACGGGCGCGCGGCTGGAGGGGGCGCGCGAGGTGGACGACTACGACCTGAGCGGCGGCGAGGTCGGGGCCCGGTTCACGTTCCGGGACGGCCGCCGCGTGCGGCCGGTGCTCGACCTCGCGCTCCGCAGCGTGACCGCGCGCGACGACGAGACGGACTTCGAGGTGCGGGGGGGTGGCTTGTCCATTGGCGGAGGGCTGCTGGTCTACCTCAACCCGACGCTCGCGCTGGGAGCCGACATCCACGTCGGCGCAGGGCGGTTCGACGAGGTCGAATTCGGGCGGGTGACGGTCGACGTACGCGACGAAGAACTGGACTACGTCGAGGCGCGGGTGACGGTCGGACTAACGGCCTATCCGTTCCGATAGGGGGTGCATGGCCTGGGGATTTCCCCGGGACCGAAAAGTGCACGAATGGGAGGCTTTGAAAGTCCGGGCGGTGGTCGATACGTCACGGGACCCCACCTCTGCCGTGCGTTCCCCGCTCGCCTTCGCCTCATCCGTCCTCGACGGGTTTCTGCCCCCCGGCGGGGACCCGATCGAGCGCGTTCGGGCCCGGTTCTTCGTGGCCGGGTCCGGGGCCATCGGGGCGGCCGTGTCGGTGGGGCTGGCGCTGTACGCGCTGTCGTCGGACGTGGCGCTCGCCGCCGCGCTGCCGATCGCGGGGCTGCTGGTGCCGACGCTGGCGTTCCCGTTCCTGGTGCGCCGGGGCGTCTCGCTGCCGCTGCTGGGCGGCGGGTTGGTGGTTCTGATCCAGATCGGGCTCTCGTGGTCGGCGGTGTTGGACCGCGGCGTCGAGGACGTCGCGTTCTTCTGGATCGTCGCCTCGCCCCTGTTCGCCGCGCTGGTCGGGGGGGCCCGGCTGGCGCTGGCGTCGGTGGTGACGGCGGCCCTCGGGGCCGTGGGGGTGCTGCTGCTCGCCGAGACGGGTCACGTCTTCCCCGACCTGATGTCGGAGGAGTTCGGGCGGCGCTACCACATCGCCAACGTGATCACGGCGGCGGCGGTGGTGGCGACGCTCGCCTGGCTCTACGAGGGCCCGCTGCTGGCGCGCGCGCGCGCGCTGGCCGCCCGGCTCCACGTGGTGAACGCCGACCTCCGCGTGGAGCTCGTCGCCCGGCGCCTGGCGCAGGACCGTGCCGAGGCCGCCAGCCGCGCCAAGGACGTGCTGCTCGCCAACCTCAACCACGAGTTCCGGACGCCGCTGACGGCGGTCATCAGCGGCATCGAGATCCTGGAGATGGAGGCGGCGGACGTGGACTGCGAGGTGCTCGCCTCCATCGACCGGGGCGCGCGGCGCCTGCTCACCACGCTCACCGGGGTCCTGGACCTGACGGAGGCCGAGAGCCGCGAGGCGCCGCTGCTGTCGCCCGTCGACGTGTCGGCCGTGGTGCGGGAAGCCGTCGCGACGGTGCGCTACGAGGCCGCGGAGAAGGGACTCCAGGTGGTCATCCACGACGAGGGCGGGCGGGCCACGGCGCTCGCCTCGTGCGCCGCGCTCCGCCGGGTGGTGGACCTGCTGCTCGACAACGCGGTCCGGTTCACCGAGGCGGGCGCGGTGGTGGTCAGCGTGGGGCCGTCGCCGGACGGCGTCGCGGTGGCCGTCTCGGACACGGGGATCGGGATGGCCCCCGAGTTCGTCGGCCGCGCGCTGGAGCCGTTCGCGCAGTCCTCGGAGGGCGACGCCCGGACGCACGATGGGCTCGGCCTCGGGCTCACCATCGCCCAC
>PBTQ01000117.1 GCA_002729125.1 Acidimicrobiaceae bacterium
GGATGGTATCGGCCAGGACCTCGACCTTCGGTCGCCCGATGTCGGCGCGGGTCGCGTTGAGGATGCGGTTGAGGTTCCGCTCCTCGACGAGGTCGGGGTCGACGAGGATGATCTCGCCCACGCCGAGCCGGACGAGCATCTCGACCACGGGGCTCCCGGTCCCCGACGCACCGACGACGGCGACCGAGAGACGACGGAGCGCTGCCGTGGTCCCGGCCCCGAACGCCTGCGCGGTCCGCTCAGCGAAGCCCGGGACGAGGCCCAGCGCCCCATCGCAGACGATGTCGTGGTGGAAGACGCGCAGGTCGTCGCCGACGATGAGGACGGACTGGACGGGCGTGAAGCGGACGCCGCCGTGGCCGTCGTCGTAGGCGGCGCGGGCGAAGACCTCGCCGCCCGGCAGCATGACGGCGCTCGCGTGAGGACCGGGGTCGTCGGTCCAGCCCATCACGGAAGGGAAGAGGTCGGCGTCGGAGGCGTCGTCGGTCTCACTGAACGCGCGGTGGCCCGTCGGGTGCGAGTGGACCTTGACGACCGACAGACCGCGCTGGGCGGCCCGCTCAATGGCGGGCAGGACCGGCTCCGTCGGCCACGAGACGAGCGTCGGCGTCCGCTCGTGGCACACGTCGTGAGGGACGGGGATCACCTCGTGGGCCGTCATGACGTGGCGTGAGCCCCAGGGGCCATCAGCGGGGTCGCCGAGGCGTCGGCCGCAGAGGATAAGGGCGACAGCCTCTTTGCCGTCGCCGGGAAAGAGGTGCTTGGTGAGGGCCGCGTGCTGGCGGCCGGTGAGGCGAAGCGAAAGAGCGTGATTCATGGCTGGGTACAGTGTGGTCGGGTACGATTGGAATTAAGATCAGCGGTGGGTCTAGCCGCGACGGGGGCGCTTGACGAACTCCTGCTCCAGCCACTCCTCGACGAGCGCGAGGTGGGTCGAGACGTCGTCAAGGCCGGGGCGCCAGGGGTTCTGCCCGGTCCGGTGACGGCTCCAGCGCTGGAACGGCGTGCCGGCGACGACGAGCGTCGCGAGCGCACCGATGGGCTGGCGATCCGTGCGGACGACGGCGGGGCTGAAGTAGACCATGTCGATCTGGACGGTCGGGTAGCCCGGCGGGATCATGAGCGCGAGCGTGACCGTGCGGGCGTCGTAGCCGTCCGGCAGCGGGAAGTCGTGGACGAGGAGGAACTGGCGGCCCCCGTCGACCACGGTCTCCCAGGGGAGACCGCGGGCGTCGAGGTGCAGGGCGTCGTCCTCGGGGAGGACGACCTCGCGACGGAGCGTGGCGACGGCCCCCTCGTGCTGATCGAGGGGGACCGTCATGAAGCGCTCGACGCCGGGCGCGCAGAACGAGACGGACTCGTCGTAGCCGACCTTCTTGGCCTGGCCGCCGCGGAGCTTCTGGTCGAGCCGGAAGCGCGTCGCCGGGTTCTTCCCCGCGAGCGTGAGGATCTCGCGGCCGGTCATCGCGGGGCGGTCGACGACGTGGCGCTTGCGGTCGACCCGGATCGCGTAGCGCTTGGCCCGGGGCGTCTCGTGGCCGTGCTCGGCGCAGGCCTCGATGTCGACCGGCTCGTCGGCCTCGACGACGACCTCGGCGGTCGGCGCAACGGCCTTGGCCGCCTGGAGGTCGGCGAGGACGCGGGCCTTGTCGGGGTGGGCACGGCCTGCAGCGAGCGGCTCGCCCGTCGTCTGCTGGAAGGTCCAGTCGAAGCCGCCGTCCTCGTCGGCGACGAGCTCGAACTCGGTGTCGGCGATGCGGGAGGGCGCACCATCGACCGTGCGGTCGTTGAGCGGGCTCTCGTCCGCGCGACCGCGGAAGACGTAGAGTCCCGCGAGGCAGTCGCCGAAGTCGTCGTAGGGCTCGCCGGAGGTGCAGAGCGTGTCGCCGTCGGCGTTGAGAAGCTCCCAGTAGAACTGGGCGTGGTCGGAGGTGCGGAGGACGCGGAACGTGGGGTTCATCGGGTTCGGGTTCTAGAAAGAGTCGGACGGGATTGCCCGACACCTTCCCAGTCGTGAACCCGGCGGCGAACCGGAAGCCGGAGGCGAGAAAAAACCCGCCCTCACGCCCTACTTCGGGCAGACAAAGAAGAACGGGCAGCGCGGGCATACCCGGCTGCTCGGCTCCGTGTGGAAGTCGCCCGCCAGGACGCCGTCGATGGCCTTTGCGTACTTCTCGAGCCGCCCCTTCCTCTTCGCGTCCGTCATCCGCATCGGCGTGCGCTCGTCCGTATCGAACTGGACGGCCTCGATGGTGTAGGCGCCGAACGTCTCGGCCGCGGCCTGATGGAGGAGCGCGTAGACCTCCTTGTCGGCCTCCGTCTTGCTGAGCCGCCCGGTCTTCCATTTCTGCACGACCCCCTGCCCCCCCGCCCGCGATGCGACGTCGGGACGGACGGTCACCGTGCCGCTCCGCAGGCGGACGGCCCACTCGGGACGAACCTGGGTGTCGCCGTCGGCGTCGAGGGCGGTTGTGGCGATCTGCTGCGCCTCCGCGCGCAGACGGTCGCCGTATGGACTCTCGCCGAGGCGCTCGTTCGCCCACGCCTCGTCGAGCATGGCCTCAACGGCGTCGGGTGTCGGGGTCCTCCCTTCCGCCCGCTCGTCCAGCACGTAGCGGACGGCCTTTCGGGCCGCTCGGTGGAAGTCGACGTAGGCCGTCGTCTCCGTCCGACCGTCGAGACGGAGGACATGGGCGTAGGCGTAGCGGCGAGGGCAGATCAGGTACGTGTCGAGTTCGAAGCGTGTGAACGGGGCACCCGGATCGCGAGTCGGAGGTGCGACCGCCAGCTCGTCTGGCGGGGTCTCCAAGGGCTCGTCCGTCCAGCGCTGGGGATCGGCGGGGAGAGAGCCCGTCGCCAGGCCCAAGAGCGTGGAGGGGTCCCGGAACGTGTTGAGGTACTTCTCCGCGCGCGACAGGTGAAGCGCGTCTCGGGCGCGCGACGCGGCAACAAAGAAGAGGCACTCCTCCTCGTCGTCGTGGAGGTTCCGGGGCGATGCTCCGACGAGACCGTCAGGCGGCGGGCATTGACGGGTAGTGAACGTGAGCGGGAAGTACGTCTTGGCGAGAGCTGGGACGTGGACCACGTCGAACTCGAGGCCTTTGCTCGCGTGGACCGTCATGAGCCGGACGGCGTTGATGTCGTCGGCCCACTCGGGGACCTGCCGGATCTGGCGGTCCTCGCTCTGGAGACTGATTCGGCGCACGTAGTCCAGGAACGACCGACGTGAGTACCCCGGCGCAGCACCTTCCCGAGAGCGATGGCCGAGCGCGAGAGCGAGGAGTTGGTACACGGCAAGCCGCTTCTGCCTCGTCTCCACCTCGGTTGTGCCCGCCAAGTGGCGGACGTACTCGCTGTGGTCGAACAGGTAGCCCGACAGAACCTCCCAGACAGACACATTGGGATGGAGACCGGACACGTGGTTGCTCAGCGCGGTCAGCCCCTGGGTGCCTGCGGTCGTGAGCCCGTCGATGGCGGCGACATCCGACAGTGCTTGAAGCGGAGTCCTCCCATCGTCCTCAGACCAGGCGAGCACCCGATCGATGTCGCCACGGGGCACGCCGTACTCGGGGAACGACGCGACCCGTACGAGCCCGCTCCACCCGCCGACGCTGATGAGGCTCACGAGTGCCAGCAGGTCGCGGACCTCGTCTCGCTCGAAGACGTCGCCGAGGTAGAGCGTGGGGACGCCTGCGGCCTCCAGGATTCGGGAGTAGCGCTCCAGGAGCGTGTGGGTCCGGCAGAGCACAGCCTGGCTCTGCCAACGGGGTTCGTTTTCCCCGCCCGCAAGTGCGTGGTCGCGGATGGCCTGAGCCAGCCCGAGCCCCTCAGCTTCGAGCGTCGTCGCGACGCTCAGCGAGATCGCTCCTTCCTCTTCGTCTCGGTCGATCTCCCACGGCTCGAAGGCCCCCGGCGGCGCTGCACGCATGGACGTGGCGATCTCGGAGACGACATTCACGACAGCAGGCCGCGAGCGGTAGTTGCGGGTCAGCCGCTCCGTTCGCAGGGCGGGGAAGTCGTCGCGGAGCCGGTCGAAGTTGGTGGAGGAGGCCCCCCGCCAGCGGTAGATGGATTGGCGAGGGTCACCGACGATCCAGAGCCCCCGCCCTTCGCCAGCGACCGCCTTCAGGAGTCGACCTGATGCCCGGTTGACGTCCTGGAACTCGTCGACGAGCACGTGGGGAAAGTCTTCCTCGACCCGGTCCCGGACGCTCCCGTTCGACTCCAGGAGGAGAACGGAGCGGTAGATGAGATCGCCGAAGTCCAGCGCGCCCTCGGCCTGGAGAAGGTCCTGGTACGCCGCGTAGGCCCGGGCAACGTCCTGGGCCTTCCCCGCATTCTCGACCTCCTTCGGCTCGGTCGCTGCCGCCAGCATCGCGTCCGCGAGAGCTGCATACTCCTCGGGGCCGACCACCTCGTCCTTTGCACGCGAGATGGCGTCGAGGATGTCCGGGACGTTCCGGCCTGGGTCAGAGAGCGACTCGTAATATCCGAGGTCGATCTCTCCAAGCGCCCCTTCGAGCAGAACTGAGGCGTCGACCGGATCGAGAACCTTCGGGTGGAGCGGGAGCCCGGCCTCCTCGCTGTACTTGTGGAGCAGCTCGAGCCCGAAGGCGTGGAAGGTCCCCATCCAGACCTTGTGGGCGGCGTCGCCGAGGGCCTTGGACACCCGTCCCCGCATCTCGTCGGCTGCGCGGTTCGAGTACGTTAGGGCGAGGATGCGTTCGGGATCAGCGCCGGACCGAACGAGGTGCGCAACCCGACCCGTGAGCGTGCGTGTCTTGCCCGTGCCCGGCCCTGCGACGATTAGAACGGGACCCGCCGCCTTCGCGGCGGTCTCCTGGCTCGGGTCGAGGTCGATGGCCGAGATCCCCTCGCCCTTCGCTTCGGGTGTACGCTCCGAGCTAGGCTCCGCGTCGATTGACTCGGCGACGAGCACGGCCCGTCCAAGCTGGTGGAACACGAGGGACCGGCTGACTCCGACCCGCGAGGCGATATCAGACGCCGAGAGGCCCGCCTCGTACCACGCGCGGAGCGTGTCCGTCGGGAGGAGGAACTCGCGGGCGAACACGTTCGCTTCCCGTTCTGCCCGTTCGCGTGGGCTGTACCCCTCGACGCGAGCCGCGCCTCCGACGGCCCCTCGATCTTCGGATGCCTGCTCGTCGATCTCGCTCGCGAGGCACGCGTAGCCACCCGTCTCCAGCCAGACGTGAGCGAACTCGTGGGCCTGGACAAAGTGCTGCTGCTCGGGTGGCGCGTCCGCGTTGTACCAGATCACCTTCCGGTCGAGGTCGAGCTTCCCCTCCCCTTTGTCGAGGCACGGGTTGTCAGCCTCGACGCCGAACGAGCGGTGCCCGGTCTGAGCGGCTGCCGCCTGGAGAAGAGAGTCGGCGGTGTAGTCGGCGTCGCCGACGAGCTCCCGGTGACGGGCTCGGGCGAGACGGCGGATGTCGCTCCAAGCGTTCATCGGGTACTGGGAACTGGTGGAGAGGGGCGCTCAGCAGGCCTCGTCGAGAATGCGAAGCCAGGCCTCCTTGGCCTCATCGGTCATGTCGCGGGCGTCGACGATCCCCTGCCGGAACGTCTTGGTGACGGCCTCCGGCCGATGGTTCGGGGAGGACGAGTGGCCCGCCGAGATCGTGGAGGGCATGGTGATGCTCCTCCGCAGAGCTGGGAGCGGCGGCACGGAGTCCGGCTCGAACGCGCGGATGTGATGCTGGAGCGCACGCGCGACGCACTCCTCCTCCTCAGGCGAATCGAACGAGAACCCGCCCGTCGAGAGGTTGATGAGGAGAGAGTAGCCGAGCCCAGACTGGTCCTTGAAACTGAAGGGGTCGATGCCGAGCCGGGTCAGCACGCCCTCGAACGATTCGGCCGGGGCGCTGGGAGCGCCACCGGCCGGGGGGGCGAGTTGGGGGACGGCAGGGCTGGGCAGCGCGCCGGACTCCGCACTGGGAACGGGGTCCGTGGTCGTGTCTTGGTGGAGAAGACCGCGGACGGCGTTGAGTGAGGCCTCGGCGCCTGGTTCGTCCTCGGCGGTGTTGTCCAGTTCCGCATGCTCCATCGCACGCCACTGGATGGTGAAGTCGGCGAGCGCGTCGCGGTACTCGGGGAACCGGCGCACGTAGTCGTTCAGGGCCTCGTAGCTAGGACCCTCAGCCGCATACTGCTCCAGCACGTCGTCGAGCGACGGGCGAGCGTGGTTCTGTGTGGTCATGACTGCTGTAGGATGTCTCCGAGCTGCTTCTCCGCCTTCCGGAGCCAGCTCGAGATGGTTCGTGGTGACTTGTCAAAATGAGAGCTCAGGGTGACGACTTCTTCGTCATCGGCTTCGATCTGCCAGCCCTCGAGGTACCGGAGTCGGAGGACGTCCCGATACGGGGTCGGGTGGTTGGGGAGCTCGCGCACCGCCGCTCGGAGCAGGTCGTCGTCGTGCTCCTGTGTGAGGGCCTCCCACGGCGTGACGGATTCCCAACCGCCGAGCGGGGTGGCCTTCTCGAACGGAGCGTCGTCCTCTGCGGAGTCGCCGTTGACGGTCGAGACCTCGACCGACTGGCGGTCACGTCCTCGTTGGGCACCAGCGGCCCGGGTGACGTCGAGCGTCCGAAAACGGAGGTGGCGCCAGAATCGGGCCTGGGCGAAGTCGCTCTTGTCGCTCTCCAGGTCGAGGATGCCGCCCTCGCGGCGCTCTTCGCCCCGGACGTTGCTCCCTCCGAAGAGGCGGCAGTGAACCTCCTGCGCCATCTCGCTCACCAGATCCTCGTCGTCCTCGTAGCGGAACCCGACCTCGCGCATCCACTTCTTGATGGTCCCGTCGATCCGCCTCACCAGCACCTCGCACAACTGCCCTTCGACGTAGGAGTCTCCCCGCAGCTTGTAGTAGCGGATCAAGAAGACCAGCGCCTCCTCACCGATGAACAGGGCGTGGTCCTTGTCTCGGACCTGGGCGCGCTTGACGAGCGCGCTCCTGGAGAGCGAGAGGGCCGTCTGGATGTCGGCCTCAGCCTCCGGGGTGCGCTCGTACCCGTTCCGGGTGAGTGGGGGGAGGACGTGGACGGGGGGATCAGTGGTAACGATGGTCATTGAAGGAGGAATCGGACGGGGTCGTGAGCTAGATCATGGGACCGGGTAGGGCGGGGGTGCGTGGGTCTCCAGTCGTGAGCCGGAACGCGAACCGGAAGCGGGTCGACAAAAAAACTTTACGCGGCATAACCCGTGTCGGCGCGGCGGGCCTGGCCGAGGGTGGCGAGGGTGTCGAGGAGGTCGGCAACGGCGGCGCGGGGGGCACGTTTGAAGCGGCGAGCGACGGCCTCGACCAGGGCTGCTGCTCCGGGGCAGGTTTCGATCACAGTCCCCGCGGGTGCTGCGCGTTGGGCTTCCGGGACAGCGTCGTCCATCGAATTGGGTCCGGACACGAAGGCGAATTCTCCGCCTTCGATGCCGACCATACGTTCGCGCCA
>PBTQ01000118.1 GCA_002729125.1 Acidimicrobiaceae bacterium
CACCGACTGGCTGGATGCGGCCCGGGCCGAGAGCGAGGCGAGGGGCCCCGACCGAGCCCCGACGGAGGCCGCCTCCGGCCTCGACCTCGCCGGTGTACAGATCGTGGTGGTGAGCGGGCTCCCTCGCTCGGGGACCTCCATGCTCATGCAGATGCTGACGGCAGGGGGCCTCGAGGCCTTCGTCGACGGCGAGCGCGAGGCGGACGCGAGCAACCCGCGGGGGTACTACGAGCACGACCGCGTACGGGCGCTCGCGCGGGACAAGACCTGGGTGCCCGAGGCGGACGGGCGGGTGGTGAAGGTGGTGGCCCCGCTCCTCCCCCACCTCCCCATCGGCGCGGCATACCGCGTCGTGCTCTTGACCCGCGACATCGGCGAGGTGCTCGCCTCGCAGCGGCGCATGCTCGACCGGCTGGGCCGCCCATCCGTGTCGGACGACGTGCTCGCGCCGGCCTACTCCCGCCACCTCCTCCGGGCGCAGCGTTGGATCGATCGGGCGCCCGGTGTCCAGGGGCTCACGCTGGACCACGCCACCGTTCTGGCCGACCCCACCGGCGCCGCCGAAGCGCTCGCCGCCTTCCTCGGCGCCGACCTCGACACCGAGGCGATGGCGGCGGTCGTCGACCCCTCCCTCCACCGCGAGCGTTCCTGAGATGCCACCTTTCTCTCCAGACCCGAACCGCAAGGTCCTCCTGATCGGTTGGGACGCTGCTGACTGGAAGACCACCACCCCGCTCATGGACGCGGGGCTGATGCCCTCACTCCAGGGCCTTGTCGAGCGAGGCGTGATGGGCAACATCGCGACGCTCGACCCCCCACTTTCGCCGATGCTGTGGACCAGTATCGCAACGGGGAAAACGGCCGACAAGCACGGCGTGCTCGGGTTCACCCAGCCCAACGCGGACGGCACCAGCGTCCGGCCGGTGCTCGGCACGTCGCGTCGCACGAAGGCGGTCTGGAACATCCTGAACCAGCTAGGCTTGCGCTCCAACGTCGTGGGGTGGTGGCCGAGCCACCCGGCGGAGCCCCTCAACGGCGTTTCCGTCTCCAACTTCTTCCACAAGGTTAAGGGCCCGGTCTTCGACCCCTCCCCCGTTCCCCCAGGCACGGTGCACCCGCCCGAGCTGGCCGAGACGCTCGCGGCGCTCCGCGTTCATGGCCATGAGCTGACCGGCAACCACCTGCTCCCGTTCGTCCCGAGCGCTGCGGAGGTGGACGTCTCGACCGATCACAACCTCGCCGCCGTAGCGACGACGCTCGCGGAGGCGGCCACCATTCACTCGGCGGCCACCTTCCTCATGGAGGAGTCGGAGTGGGACTTCATGGCGGTCTACCTCGACTCGATCGATCACTTCGGACACGGGTTTATGAAGTTCAGGCCGCCGCAGCGCCCTGGCGTCCCCGACCAGCTCTACGCGCACTATCACGGGGTGGTGGATGCGGCCTACCGGTTCCACGACATGATGCTGGGGCGCCTCCTCGAACTGGCTGGCCCGGACACCACGATCCTTCTCCTCTCTGACCACGGCTTTCATTCGGACCACCTCCGGCCATTGTCGCTCCCTGACGAGCCGGCTGGCCCGGCGCACGAGCACCGCGACTTTGGCGTCTTCGTCCTCGCCGGGCCCGGGATCAAGCACGACGAGCGCGTCTACGGCGTCAGCCTTCTCGACGTGGCGCCGACCCTGCTCACCCTCTACGGCTTGCCGGTCGGGCGCGACATGGACGGCGCGCCAGTGGTGTCCGCCTTCGAGACCTTGCCCGAGATCGCGTTCATCGACAGTTGGGACGACATCGTCGGGGACGACGGGAGGTATGCGGATGAGGACCGCTCCAGTCCATGGGCCGAACAAGAGGCGATGGCCCAATTGGTCGAGCTCGGATACGTCGATGCAGAGCAGGCGAAGAATGTGGGGAAGAGCGTGCGGGAGAGCCAGTTCTACCTCGCGCGCGTGCACCTGCACCGCGGGAGGCCCGACGAGGCGGTCCCCCTGCTGGAAGAGGCCTTCGCAGGCGACCCGGAAGCGGAGCGCTACGGGCTGCGTCTTGTCGACGCGCTCCGTCAACTCGGCCGTTTGGACGACGCGCGGTCCGCCCTGGACCGTACGGCGGCAGGGCGGCTCTCTCGCCTCAAGAGACAGCGCACCGAGCTCGTGGCACAGATCGCAGCCCGCCAAGCCGGAGGCAGGGATGCGGCACGGCTCGAACAGCGGCTCGCGAAGGTGGACCGGCGGCTCGCACACGAGCCCTCAGGCCTCGCCTTCCACCGCGCGATGCTGTGCATGGCCGCCGGAGATCCCGACGGTGCCATCGAGTTGCTCGCCGGTCAGGAGGACGCCGCTCGCCCCGCCCTCCAATTGCGACTGGGCGAAGCGTTCCTCGCAGACCACCGCTACGACGAGGCGGAGCGGGCCTTCCGTGCTGTGCTCGCCGTCGACCCGGAGAGCGCCCCGGCCCACCGGGGCCTCTCCCTCGCCCACCTCCGGCGTGGGAACCCCGAGGCGGCCGCGGCCGCGGCCCTCGACGCTCTCGCCCTGCAGTACCACTACCCCGCCGCCCACTTCCACCTCGGCGAGGCGCTGATCGCTCTCGGGGAGTATGAGCGTGCGGCTCAGGCATTGGAGGTGGCCCTGACTCAGAACCCGGGCATCCGGCGCGCGCACATGCTCCTCGCCGACCTCTACCGCCTCCACCTCGACGATGTGCCCCGCGCCACGGAACTCACCCGCGCGGCGGCTCAGGCGCCCCCTCAATGAGGCCGAAAAGGTTAGCGGCTCATTGTTGGACCAGCCTCGGTGGACATACCTTTGCTCCCTCTCACTACCTCACACCCCCCCTATGGCCCCTCTTGATACTCCCCTCGCGAAGCGTCTCGCTTCGTATTCCGTTGCCGCAGGCGTGTCCCTGGCGGTCGCTCCGACGAGCTCCGCTCAGGTGGTGTACAACGACATCGACCCTGACGAGACGATCTCTCTGAACGAGGCCTTCGAGCTGGATGTCGACGGCGACGGTACGGCCGACCTCGTCTTCGCCATTGGCGAGGGCGCCCAGGCGACCACGCAGGCCCGCTTCATCCTCGCAGGCACCAACGCCACCCAGAACGGGGTGCTCGGCCAGGACGCCGCCTACTTCTCAGACCCGGACATCGGGTCGGCCTTCAATCTTGATTCCGGGGCCGCCATCGGGCCGGCGGCCGAGTTCTTCCCACAGGGTGTGCTCGCGAGCATCTTCAACAACACGCCTTACTACCCCTTCATCGGGACGGAAGGCTTCGTTGGCTTCCGCTTCGTTGCCGGCGGCGGCACGACCCACTACGGCTGGGCCCGGGTCAGCTCGGCGTCTGATTCCGAGACCGGGACCATCTTCGAGTACGCCTTCGAGTCGACGCCGGACACGGCCATCGAGGCGGGCGCCATGCCCGCCCCGCCGCCGACGGCCACGGAGCCCGACGCGCTCGCCGCGGGCTACGGCTTCACCCCGATCGCCCCGAACCCGATCACGGGCCGCTCGACCTTCGAGGTCACGGTCGCCCGGACGGAGCAGGTCAAGGTCGACGTGGTCGACGCCCTCGGCCGCACGGTCCGGACGCTCCACGACGGCGCCATCGCTGGCGGCCAGGACAAGCAGATCGCCTTCGTCTCGGACGGGCTGCCCACGGGCGTCTACGTCGTCCGCGTGGTCGGCGAGTCGTTCGACTCGACCCGCACGGTCTCCGTCGTCCGCTAGAGTCTGGGACGGCACGGAAGTCGACGCCCGGCGCCCTCGCGGTGCCGGGCGTCGCTCGTTTCGGGGCGTTCCGGCGTGCGGCCCGCGCGCTAGGCCAGCGCGTCGAGCATCCGCTGGCGGTCGGCGCCCGAGAGGCGGCCCAGGGCCACCAGTCGGTCGAGCGCCTCCTCCACGGCGCGGCGGTCCGTGGCGCCCTCGGCGGTCGGGTCCGGCGCGGGGCGCGGGGCGGCCACCAGCACCTGCTGCAGGAACCGCTCGACGTACTCGGCGGCGCCGGCCTGCGCGGAGAAGTCCAGCGTTTCGGTGACCGTCGCGCGCGCACGGTTGAGGTCGACCAGGACCTCTTTCCCCCCCAGTAGCTTGCGCTTGGCGCGGACGCCCACGATGTCGCCGTAGCGGACGGTGCGGGCCGCCTGGAGGTCGTTGTTCTGGAAGATGAACCGGTCCGCCAGGAACACGGCCCCGTCCTTGGCAGACCCGAGGCGGGTGGCGTTGAAGAGCGCCACCACGTCGGCCGGGTCCACCTCGGGCGCGTAGTCGGCCAGGGCGGCGCGCAGCTTGGACGCCGGGATGTCCGGGGTCACGTAGAGCCCCAGGTCGGGGGCCGTCGGGAGGTACTCGCGCAAGAGGTCGGTCATGGCCGTGGGACGCGGCCCACCGAGCGCGGGTCCCCCGCTTACGGGAGCGTCGTGGCGACGGCGTCGGCGGCGTAGGTGGCCGTCGTCACGTCGATGACGTGGCCCGGCAGGACGCCGAGGACGAGGAGGGCCAGGGCGCACACGGCGACGACGGCGGCCGTCGCGCGGCCGACGGGGAACGGCTGCTGGGCGTTCGCGGGCGCCTCGTCGGGGCTCTTCATCCACATCACCACGAGCACGCGGAGGTAGTAGTAGCCCGAGACGACGGACGCGAGCACGCCGACGATGGCCAGCCACGTGAGCCCGGCGTCGACGGCGGCGGCGAAGACGAGGTACTTGCCGATGAAGCCGGCGAGCGGCGGGAAGCCGGTGAGCGCGAACATGAACACGCCCATCATGACGCCCAGGAACGGCTTGCGGTAGCCGACGCCCGCCAGGCTGTCGAGGTCCTGATCGGCGCCCTGCTCCTTGTCCCACTCCAGCGCGCCCATCACGCCGAAGGCGCCGACGTTCATCAGGGTGTAGGCCAGCAGGTAGAACAGCGCGGCGCTGTAGCCGGCCACGCCCGCCGCCAGCCCGGCCAGGATGTAGCCCGCGTGCGCGACGGACGAGTACGCCAGCATCCGCTTGACGTTGGTCTGGACGAGCGCCACGACGTTGCCCACCACCATCGTGACCGCGGCCACGATCGCCAGCGTCAGCTGGACCGTCCCGTCGACCAGGTCCGGCGGGAGCGCGCGGGCGAGCACCACGGTGAGCGCGGCGAAGGTGGCCACCTTCGAGGCGGTCGACATGAACGCCGTCAGCGAGGTCGGGGCGCCCTGGTACACGTCGGGCGTCCACATGTGGAACGGGACGGCGGAGACCTTGAAAAAGAAGCCCACCAGCAGCAGCCCGACGCCCGCGAGGAACAGGCCGGTCTGCCCGCTCGCCGCGACGCCGTCGGCCAGGCCCGCCAGCGCCATCGTGCCCGTCGCGCCGTAGAGCAGGGCGATGCCGTAGAGGAAGAAGCCCGTCGAGAAGGCGCCCAGCAGGAAGTACTTCAGCGCGCTCTCGTTGGCGGTCGACTCCTCGCGGACGAGCCCGGTGAGCACGTAGAGGCACACCGACATCGTCTCCAGGCCTACGAACAGCGTCACCAGGCTGCCCGCGCTGGCGAGCGTCATCATGCCGGCGGTGGCGAACAGGATCAGGCCGTGGACCTCGCCGTAGTTGCGGCCCAGGCGCGAGAGGTACGGCACGGTGAGCACCAGGCTCCCGATGGCCCCGAGCAGCACGACGATGTTGGCGACGGCCGCCGCGCCGCCGTAGTACACCTCGCCCTCGAAGGCGGTGCCGCCGTCGCCGACCTGGAAGGCGGCCCACACCGCGGCCGCCGCCATGCCGAGGCCGGCGACCCAGGGGATCATCGCGTCGTCGTTGCGGAACGCGTCGAGGACGACGACGATCACACCGAGGAGGGCCACCAACAGGATGGGGCCGGTCGCGGCGAGGTCTGCGGGGAAAGAGTCGTACATCGAGAGTGGACGGGAGTCCGAGGGTGCGGGGGAAGGAGCGGGGCGCCGGCTAGCGGTCGGCGGGGGCCCACTCGTTCACACGGGAGGCAAACTGGAGGTCGGTGTCGGTCACGCGGTCGCCCGCGTCGTGGGTCGCCAGGGCGAGCGAGACGTCGCCGTAGACGTTGCGGATCTCGGGGTGGTGGTCCATCGCCTCGGCCTCGAACGCGACGCGCGTCAGGAAGGCGAAGGCAGCCCGGAAGTCCGGGAACGCGAAGTCGCGGACGACCCGGTTCGAGGCCGCGCCGCCCTCGCGCCGCCAGCCCTCGGGGAGGGCCGCGTCGATGGCGTCGTCGGAGAGCGGGGTGCGGGCGGGCATCGGCTAGAAGCGGAGCAGGAGCCCCGCGGACTCGACGATG
The DNA here is from genome assembly GCA_002729125.1 of Acidimicrobiaceae bacterium. Lineage (GTDB taxonomy): Bacteria > Actinomycetota > Acidimicrobiia > Acidimicrobiales > Aldehydirespiratoraceae > UBA11606. Next base: position 6,280 of record PBTQ01000118.1, read on the forward strand.
GCGTGGGCGGCGGCGTCCGGCGGGTGCGGGATCACGTAGCCCGAGAAGAACACGAACCAGACCACGATGTAGATCGGGACGAGGATCGGGAGCGAGTACTTCACCATGTAGCCCACGAACGAAGGCGTGTCGACGCCGCTCGACTCGGCGATGGCCTTGACCATGAAGTTGGGCCCGTTGCCGATGTAGGTCAGCGCGCCCCAGAACACCGAGGCCACCGAGATGGCCTGGAGGTAGAACGCCTCGGTGCCGTCGACCGAGAACGCCGTCACCATCGCGGGCACGTTGACGTCCATCCCGAACTTGCCCATGGCCGCCGAGAGGAAGCTGACGTAGGTCGGGGCGTTGTCCAGGACGCCCGACAGGATGCCGGTCCCGAAGTAGAAGGCCGAGACGCCGAGCGCGTCGGCGTTGCCGGCGGCGAACTCGCCGATGAGCGTGAGCGCCGGCTGCATCGTCAGGAAGATGCCGATGAACAGGAAGCCGACCTCCTTGATGGGCTCGAAGTTGAAGTCGTTGCCCGACAGGATGGCCTTGTCGGCCGTCTTGTAGGCGCCGAAGGCGACGAGCCCCATGATCACCTCCCGGATGCCGAACGGCACGCCGAAGTGGTGGAGGTCGATGATCGTCCCCTCGATGGCCGGGATCACCTTGGGGTCGATGAACACCGCCGCGATGACGACCGCCAGCCAGGCGAACCCGACCTTGCCCTCGATCTCGAACTGCTTGGGGTTGGCCCCCGCCCGCGTCACGTCGATCTCCACCTCGCCCTCCGTGTGGATCGCCGCGACGTCCTCGACGCCCTCCGCCTCGGGCACGGCGCGGGCGCCCGGGATCGCGCCCGGCTCCACGTCGGCCCCGCCGGCCTCGGCCGTGCCGCGTAGGCTGGTCTCCTTGTTGCGGCTGTCGATCACGTAGAACACGGCGGCTAGCAGCAGGACGGTCGGCAGCCAGATGTACCAGACGTGGACGACGGTCCAGAAGAACGGGACGCCGCGCAGGAAGCCCAGGAACAGCGGCGGGTCGCCGATCGGCGTCAGCGCCCCGCCGACGTTCGAGACGATGAAGATGAAGAAGATGATGTGGTACGCCTTCAGCCGCCCCGCATTGAGCCGCATGAAGGGGCGGATGAGCAGCATCGAGGCGCCCGTCGTCCCGATGAAGTTGCTCAGCACGGCGCCCACGAGCAGCAGGATCACGTTCGCGCGGGGCGTCCCGGCGAAGTCGGTCTTGATCAGGATGCAGCCCGAGGCGACGTAGAGCGAGCCCAGCAGCGCGATGAAGGCGAAGTACTCCTCGGCCGCGTGCACGATGGGCGTCCCGCTCTTCAGAACGGCCAGGTAGTACACGGCGACGAGCAGCCCCAGCCCGCCGGCCACCTTCGGGTAGTGGTGGTGCCAGAAGTGCGGGTAGAACAGCGGCCCGGTCGCGATCATCCCCAGCAGCAGCGCGAACGGGATGACGAGCCAGACGGGCGGCATCGGGCCGTGGCTGCCGCCCTCCTCCCCGTGGTCGCCGCCCTCGCCGTGCCCCTCGTCGAGGGCGTGCGCGTCGTCGCCGAGGTCGAGCGCCTCCGCGCCGGCCGGGGCGTCGTGGATGTCCTCCGCGGCCTCGACGGCGGCGGGCGCGTCTGGCGCCGGGGCGGCGGCGCCCTGCGCGAGCGCGGGCGACGCCAGCAGGGCCAGGACGAGCGCGAGGAACGGGGCGAACCGAGACATGGCGGGGGGTGAGATTAGTGGGCCGGGTCGGCGGCGGGGACCGGCGCCGGCACGGTGGCGACCTCGGCGGGCCACGAGACGGG
>PBTQ01000090.1 GCA_002729125.1 Acidimicrobiaceae bacterium
CGGCTTGCCGGCCACCGTGCATTCGCCCGACTCCGGGTCGAAGGCACGCGACGAGGTTGGGGGCCAGTTCGACTGGTCGTTCGACCCGACAACACCCAGCGACCACGCTTCGCGTTTGCAATCCCACGCTCAGTGGGAACTGCGGTCGTTAGGAATCGAACGAAACGTCGCCTGCGTGCGGTTCTCATTGACTTAGACCGGACACCGCCGGGCCTCCCCGGGGGTGATCATTTGATCCGGGTCACCGCACCGCTTGACGACTGGTCGCATGCGATACTGCACACCACGATGGCAACGCTTCTCCTCCCCGATCCGAGCACTCTCGACGGTGATCGTCGATGAGTCCGGTCGCGCTTCTTTTGCGCGCTGGCGTGCGGATGTATCAGCGCTTGGCTGACGGCCGGTCGTCGCCATGCCGGTACACGCCGTCGTGTTCTCTCTACGCCGTTGAAGCGCTTGAGCTCCACGGCGCTGTCCGTGGTGGTTGGTTCGCCACCCGTCGCCTGTGCCGGTGTCACCCGTGGAGCAGCCACGGCTATGACCCGGTCCCACCCGCCCAGGAGCCCTCATGTTCGACTTGATCGCCCAGGTCCTTGCCTTCTTCTACTCGCTGGTCCCGTCCTATGGCGTGGCGATCGTCATGCTCACGCTGGCTGTCATGATCGTCGTCACCCCATTGACGCTCAAGAGCACGCGCTCGATGCTGCAGATGCAGCGACTTCAACCAGAACTCAAGGCGATCCAGACTCAGTACAAGGACGATCGCCAAAAGATGAATGAAGAGTTAATGACGTTCTACCAAGAGAACGGCATCAACCCGTTGGGTGGGTGTCTGCCCCTCTTGGTGCAGTTGCCGGTTTTTCTTGTCTTGTTCCGAGTCGTCCAAGGCATCACCCGGCATGCCACTGACGCCGGTCTTGCCGGAGGATGGGCCGCTGGAAGTGCATCGTCGGGCCGTACCGACATGGTGCAACTCAACGATGATGATCTCGTCTTCGATCCCGAGAATCTGCCGGTCGAGAGCGATATGTTCCAGGATCTCATCCAGACCGACGAGATGAACTTCCTAGGGATGGATCTCTCCAAGACCGCTCTCGATGTGGTCGGGGACAATTTCCTGGGGGCACTCCCCTACTTCGCCTTGATCGTCGTCGTGCTCGTCTCGAGCCTTGTCCAGCAAAAGCAGATCCGAGGCCGCAACACAGGCGCCCAGATTAACCCTCAGCAGGAAATGATCATGCGTATCTTGCCGTGGATGCTCCCAGTTTTCTCGTTCACGATGCCTGCGGCGCTCGTCGTCTATTTCGTGATCTCGAACCTGTACCGCATCGGCCAGCAGGGCTACATCACCCGTTCGCTGTACAGCGGCGAAGATAGTCTCGGCGCTCAGGCCCGACGTTCGCGAGAAGAAACTCGTGCCACGGAAGACTCGGGTGGCGGGCGCAAGCAAACGGGTGGACGAACCACCCCTAAGAAGAGTGAGCCGACACCAAAGCGGGCCGATGCCAAGTCCGCAACCAAACAGAAGAGTTCTCGGGGGAGTGGCGCCGGCCGAACCGGCAAGGCGCCCATTCGTCAGCGATCCGGTGGTCGAACCACTGATCCTGGCTCACCCCAGCACAAGAAGCGCAAGCGCTGAGCCTTCGGGTCAGCTGCGCGCCAACGGAAAGAAAGGGTGATCCCTCATGGAATGGGTGGAAACCACTGGTAAGACCGTTCACGATGCCAAAGAAACGGCGCTCGACGCCCTTGGTGTGGACACTGATGATGCTGAATTCGAGATCATCAACGAAGCTCGGACCGGCCTCTTTGGTCGGGTGAAGGAAGATGCTCGGGTTCGTGCCCGCGTCCGTCCGACAACTCCCCGTGCTAAGGATGACCGCCGCCGTCGCCGCCGGGGCGGGAAGGGGCCTGGTGGCCAAGGTGAAGGCGACCAACGGACTCCGAATGGAAAGAACCGGGGTGGACAGAAGGCCAAAAACGGGGGAGAGTCGAGAAGTTCGTCCCGTGCCGCCAAACCCCAGCAGGGCAGCAACCCTGCGAAGAACACTGACAAGGGAAAGCAGAAGAACGTGAGTGACGAGCCCACCATGCCACTCGAGGAGCAGGCCGACATCGCTGAGGCGTTCGTTGCTGACCTGGCCAAGAACTTCGGCACCACCGTGACTTTCGACCGGGAGCAGGTGGCGGACGACGAGATCCGTGTGACGGTCAACGGCGAGAACATCGGCCGCATGATCGGCCAACACGGCACGACCGCCGGCGCCATCGATGAACTCGCCCGTACGGTGCTGCAGCGGCATGCCGGTAGCGGACGCAGTGGTCGAATCCGGGTCGATATAGGCGGTGTGCGTGCTCGGCGGGCAGAAGCTCTTACGGCTTTTGTCCGTGAACAGGCGGCCATTGTCCGTGACTCGGGCGTGGCGCGTGCGCTTGAGCCCATGGATGGCGCCGATCGGAAGGTTGTGCACGACACCGTTTCTGACGAGGCTGGCGTCGACACAGCCTCTGAGGGCGAGGATCCCAACCGTCGGGTGATCATCGTTCCTGCTAGGGATGCTGACTGACGATCAACTGGCCGCACTTGATGAGGCCTGGACGCCTGCCCGTGCGGCCGGTGTCATCGGTTCGGCGTCCATCGATTCGCTTGTCGAACACACGGTCTGGTTCGCCCGGGCCGTGTGTTCGGCGTTTTCGGCAGAGTTCGATGAGTTCCAAGGCAGCGTTGTCGATGTGGGGACCGGCGCGGGGCTTCCTGGTGTGATTCTGGCGGCGCTCCTCCCCCACGCTGAACTTCGACTTGTGGACGCCTCTGAGCGGCGCCTCGACCACGCTCGCCGTGCGTCTCGTACACTTGGCGTTATTGATCGGGTGGACATCGTGCATGGACGAGGTGATGAGTTGGCGCACGACATTGGCTGGCGAGGCACACACGATGTGGCAGTGGCCAGACTTCTGGGAGATCCAGCCGAGACCGTCGAACAGTTGGCGCCATTGGTTCGGCCGGGTGGGGCGATCGTCATCGCTGCTGCAGAATCGGATACAGATCGGTGGGATGCACTACCGGTCGCTGAGTTACCCACCTCCGCTGTCTCATGGTCAGATTCCCCTGTCGGCCGTTTCGCGGTGGTGAACATTTTGGCGCCTGTGCTCCCACCATTCCCCCGCCGCGAGCGGAAGCGCCGCGAAGTGCCCCTGTTCTAATTTGGTGTTTCACGTGAAACACTCAAACATCAATCGGGGAATGCAGAGCGAGGCCAGTGAGGTGGTGTTTCACGTGAAACGCCACCTCACTGGCGCGAATTGATGGGGGAGGGTCCTTGCGGCTCACGACAGCCTCCGCGAGGATGACAGTCGTCGATCGGAAGGAGATCCCGATGTTACGACGATCTGCGAAAACGCAAGATCCTGCTCCGCCATCCGGTCCCCGCGTTTTCGCGGTCGCCAACCAAAAGGGTGGTGTCGGGAAGACGACCACGACAGTCAACCTTGGCGCATGCTTTGCCGAGTTGGGGCGTCGAGTTCTGATTATCGACCTGGACCCACAGGCCAATGCCAGCACCGGGCTCGGCTTGAACCCACGCCAACTTGACCATTCGCTCTATGACGTCCTTTTGCAAGATGTTCCATTGGAAGACGCGATTGAACCGGTCTCGGTGAAGAACTTGTTCGTCGCGCCAGCGAGCCTCGACCTTGCTGGCGCTGAGATTGAACTCGTGCCCGCTATGAATCGTGAGCGGAAACTCAAGGATGCAATCGAGTCAGTGAGCGAAGACTTCGACATCGTCCTCATCGACTGTCCCCCATCGCTTGGCCTGTTGACGATCAACGGACTGACTGCTGCCACCGAAGTGCTCGTTCCGATTCAGACTGAGTACTACGCACTCGAGGGCCTCGGACAACTGATCCGCAATGTCGATCTTGTCACACGAAATCTGAATCCGACCCTGGAGTTGAGCACGATTGTCCTTGTCATGTTCGACGCCCGAACGAAGCTGTCCGGACAGGTCGCCGACGAGGTTCGGGAACACTTTGGTGACAAGGTGATGAGCCATGTGATCCCCCGCACCGTTCGGCTGAGTGAGGCCCCCAGTTTTGGCCAACCGATCACCACGTTCGATCCAGAGTCCCGGGGCGCGATCGCCTACCGGACACTTGCAAAGGAGATTCTCGGTGAGTCCGACGAGGCGTAGCGGCTTGGGCAAGGGCCTGAGTTCACTCATCCCGGCTGACGTTGAGAACGACGGCAGCACGTTCCGTGAGATCGACGTCGACACGGTGGTTCCGAATCGTTACCAGCCACGTGATCACTTCGATGAAGAGACACTGTCGTCACTGGCCGCCTCGATTGCCGAGGTCGGGATCATCCAGCCGATCGTGGTTCGTGCCACCGACGAAGGGTACGAACTCATCGCCGGGGAGCGGCGGTGGCGAGCGGCTCGTCGGGCCAATCTGCCGTCGATCCCAGCCATAATCCGAGACTCCGATGACCTTGGATCGCTGGAAACGGCCGTTGTCGAGAACCTCCACCGCCAAGACCTCAACGCACTCGAGGAGGCTGCGGCGTACCAGCAACTGATTGAGGACTTCGACTTCACCCAGGAGCAAGTCGCGACCCGAGTCGGTCGTTCGCGCTCTGCGGTTGCTAACACGATGCGGCTGCTTCAACTACCGGGTTCTGTGCAGCGACTCGTTATTGAAGGTCAACTCAGCGCCGGCCATGCGCGAGCCCTCCTCGCAACTGCCGATCAGGCTGAGCAGGAGCGGGTTGCGCAACTCATCGCCCGTGAGCGTCTGACTGTTCGTGAGACCGAGGAGTTGCTTCGTGATGGGGATGCCGACGACGCAGTTGACGATGAAGTTGGCAACCGTACCGGCGCGGGAAAGATAAAACCGTCCGGCAAGACGGCCAGTGAGACCAAAGGCGCCGGCGTTCTTGAACTCGAAGAACTTTTAGCGTCGCGCTTGGAGACACGTGTCAAGGTCCAGTTGGGGAAAGGTCCGGGTCGATTGGTGATCGATTTTGCCGACCTTGGGGACCTTGAGCGGATCTACCGCGTGATTACGCCACCCGGGACCACCAGCTGAACACAAGATGTGACATTAGTCACACTAAAAGCCTGTGGAACATCTGGGGAAACACCGGGAACATCTTCTGGATGACCCTGGGGATACCGGTGGACAATGGTTAGTCGGCTCGAGGGATCGGCCGATCGCACCACCGGGCCAGTGCGTCACGGAACGACAACGCCAGTGCCGGTGCCCGCTCGACCACTCGAGCGGGTTCGCCGACGCGGCACCACACCGCTGGCATACGCGTTTCGCGCAGGATCGGAATACGCATACCGACTGCCGGATGAGGCGCATTGAGTGGTTCGACGAGCGCTTGGCTTGCGTGCTCGGCTAGACCTCGGCCGCCCGCCGAGACGAAGCCCTCGGTCTGGAAGTACGCCACCGAGAGATCTTCGGCGGCGAGTGTGACGCCGAGATACGCTGCCCCGTCCCACTCGTTCGCCGTTTTGGCCTGCGCCGAGAGATCGGGCTGATGAAGCGTCAGCACCTCGGCGCCGTCGGTACGAAGACGGCGGGCCAGCGTGTCGATGAGCGCAGCGACGCCACCCGTTTCACCAACGACAATGCGACGCCCTTTGAGGCCTTGCTGACTGCGAAGACGCTCGGTCTCGCGGACCTCAGCGATGGTCTTCTCTCCCGAGCGTCGTCCGGCGAGACGTCCGAACACCATCACGGTGTCGGGGCCCACGACACCATCAGGGGTCAGCCCTTGGTTGGCTTGGAAGTCTCGCACTGCCGACTCGGTGTCGGGCCCGAAGATGCCGTCGACATAGCCGGCGTCAAAGCCGAGGCTGCCGAGCCGTTGCTGAAGATCTGTGATGTCGTCGCCACGGGTCATGGGGGAGCGTAGGTAGAGCATGCGATCGCCGAGCCGGAAGTCGGCCTCGATGAGTGCCGCCCAGGTGTGGGCGCCGCATTCGCCGTCCTCCATGAGGCCGCGTGTGGCTTGGAAGGCTCGAACGGCAGCCACTGTGTGAGTGTCGTAGATCTCGGGGTTGCCTGTTGCTGGAAAACCGGCAGCGGCGAGTCGGCGGTGGAGGTCGCGAATTGCGCTTCCCTCGTCCCCCGCACTCAGCGGTAGCCCCTGATCGATCATCGTCCCGAGGCTATCGGCCTTCGGCGCACCCGACCGGAAGTCCGAAACCGAAACAGCCGACTCGACGGGCCGGCTGTTTCATGAGGATTTGATCGGAGCGAGCGTTCCGGATGGAACCCCCGAATCGGGATCAGATGAACTCGGCGATGTCGTCGAGCAGGGCCTGCTTGGGCTTGGCGCCGACAATGCGCTTCACCGGCTCACCGTCCTTGAACAGGATCAGTGTCGGGATCGACATGACCTCGAAGCGACGGGCGATATCGCCGGCCTCGTCGACGTTGAGCTTCGCGACCTGCAGGGTCTCACCCTGCTCGTCGGCGATCTCTTCGAGGATCGGGGCGATCATCTTGCACGGCCCACACCATTCGGCCCAGAAGTCGACGAGGACGGGAGCGCCATCGCTTGCGACGGTTTCGTCAAAGGTGCTGTCGGAGAGGGTGGTGACGGCTCCTGCCATAGCGGAGCTCCTTTCATTCGCAGCGCTGAGGCACTGGTGGTTCTGGTGCCGACGTTGTCGCCGGCGTCTACGCGAGAGAACCCGTTGCGGTTGCTCGCTATTCCCGGGACTGGTGTTGGGCAGGGTCAGGTGTCGTGCAGCGCCTCGAGGTAGCGCTCAGCTTCAAGTGCACCCTGACAGCCTGAACCGGCGGCGGTAATCGCCTGGCGGTAGTAGTCGTCGGTGACATCGCCAACGGCGAAGACGCCGGCGACGTCGGTGGCAGTGCGTCCGGGAACGGTCTCCAGATAGCCGTTCTCCTTCATTGCCAGTTGCCCTTTGTACAGTTCGGTCCCGGGACGATGTCCGATGGCGATGAACATGCCCGTAACGGGAAGTTTGGAGGTCTCGCCTGTCTTGACGTTTTCGACCTTCACCCCGGCAAGCGACTGGTCGCCGAGGTATTCCGTGACAACCGTGTCCCACAGGAACTCAATCTTCGGGTTGTTGAACGCTCGGTCTTGCATGATCTTCGATGCCCGCAGCTCATCGCGGCGGTGGATGATCGTGACCTTCTCGGCGAAGCGGCTGAGAAAGCTCGCTTCTTCAAGTGCGGAATCGCCGCCGCCGACCACGGCGATGTGGTGGTCACGGAAGAAAAAGCCGTCGCAGGTAGCGCAGGTCGAGAGGCCGTGACCAATGAGTTCGGTTTCGCGATCGAGGTCCAGCATGATCGACTGAGCACCGGTGGCGATGATGAGCGAATGGGCTCGATACGTCGGGTCGGCCGCATCGGGATCACCGACCCACACGCCGTAGGGCGCAGAGGAAAGGTCGACGTGGCTGGCCTTCATGGTCTGGATTTCCGCTCCGAAGCGCTCGGCCTGCATGCGGAAGTTCATCATGAGCTCGGGACCCATGACTCCCTCGGGGAAACCCGGGAAGTTCTCGACGTCGGTGGTGAGCATCAACTGCCCGCCGGGCTGATCGCTGGTCGAGCTGGGCTCACCCTCGAGCACGAGCGGCGCAAGGTTTGCGCGAGCGGTGTAGATCGCAGCGGTGAGGCCGGCAGGGCCGGAGCCGATGATAATGACGTCGCGTACGTCGGACATGGGTTGCCTTTCGAGAGCGTTCGCTCCGGTGCGTTGCGGGCTGCTGGGGGACCGTAGTGGCAACCTCACGAGGGGCGGGAATATTGAGGGTGGACCAGCTCAGCTGAACAGGCCGTAGCAGACGACCACGACGATGACGACGAGATCAAGGATTGCGGCACCGAGCAGTGGCCGCGAGCTCGAACGACGCGACAACCAGGCACCGAGGCCGAGGATCGACAGCAGACTGCCAGCGAAGAGGTGGGCAGCCCAGGTGGCATCACCGACGCCTGCGCCGATCGGCAGGTATGCATCGGCCATGCGAACCACAGCGACCAAGAGGATGGTGGCGGCGGCGACACCAAGCACGGCGATGACAAGCCCGAAGACGACGGCTCGCAGGACGGTGACGGCACGGTCCGTGGTCTGCGCCTTGACCTTGTCGATCACATCGATGACGCGGTCGGTTTGCTTCGCCGCCCAGTCCAGCTCGATCTCCTGTTCGGTCGCCATGGATGGCGAGCCTAGCGCCTCCCGGCTAGGGCGATTTTGGTGAGACCACCAAGCTTGCTGCACAGTCGTCGACTGGGTGCACGAGGATGATGCGGCTAGCCGTCTCCGCATCGGTGAACGCGTCGAGGGCGACCAGCACGGTGAAGTCCTCGGCGCCGATCTGCACCATCGTCGACTCGACGCTGACGGTCGTGTCGCCCTGGAATTCGGTGATCAGTTGGATCGCTTCACGACAGATCCCGTCGAAGGGGTCGCTGCGGTGGCGGATGCCCATCACGTCGTCGTAAGCCTTGTCGACGACCCCGACAACCTCGCTAACCGTCTCGACTGGCGTCAACTCGTCTGGCAGTACGTCGACACTCGCTTCCTTGATCGTCGCCGCATCACGGCCGCCGTGCTCGGGCGCGATGCCGTTGTCAAACTCGTCGTCAGCCCAGTCGCCCATCTCAGCGGCGGCCGATTCGGCTATGTCCGCTGCCGTCTCCTCGGTTGCTCTGTCGTCGGCGAACATCTCGAGCGCAGCGTCGGCCGCAGCGTCGCTACCGACTGCGCTGTCGGTGGATTCCGTGGCGAAGTACCCCTGATCATCGTCGTCCAGATCGACGCGTTTGATCACAGTGAACGCAACGGCGAGCAGCACGACGGCTGCCGCGACCGCGACAAACCGGTTGCGCTGCTCGATCCTGCCGGTCCGGGCTGATGAGAGATCGGTGATTCCGGTCGACGTTGAACTGGCGTCGAGTGCGATGGTGCGCCGCTCGTCAAGATCGATGATCGGAATGTCGACCGAGGCGGCGATGGCCTCGATCGCCGCCCGCATCGCGTCGGCACGCGCCAGGAGTTCGGGATCCGATTCAACGCGAGCGGCCTCGTCGGCGGTGACCTTGGCATCGAGGTACCGGCTGACGAGTTCGTCGAGCGCGTCGGTGTTGTCGTTCATGTCATGTGCTCTGACGTTCGTCAGGTGGGCTGTGGTTCCCGGCCATGATGTCGGCAAGCCGACCGCGCCCACGAGCGATGCGACTCCGAACGGTGCCGGGTGCGAGATCGAGCACCTCGGCGATCTCTGCGTAGTCGAGCCCGGCCAGATCTCGGAGTACGACCGGCGCCGTGAATTGCTCAGGGAGTTGCGCAAGCGCGTCATCGATATCGATGCGGGTCGCGACGGCCTCGCTGGGGTCGAGCGGCGAGCGACGACCGAGCGCTTGGTCATCGGCCTCTTCGTGATCAGAGAGGCCGGGTTGCGGGCGGCGACTCCGACGGCGGAGTTCGTCGAGACAGGCGTTGGTGGCGACCCGGTACGACCAGGTCGTGAACGCTGCGCGACCATCGAAGCGGTCGAGTCCCTTGACGATCGCGATCAACGCTTCCTGGGTGGCGTCGAGCGCGTCGGGATCATTTCCAGCGAGTCGCCGACAGATCGCGTAAATGCGGGCCTGATGCTTTTGCAAAAGGGCATCAAGGGCGCGGCGATCGCCGCGCTTCGCGGCCGTGATCAGCCGGAGATCGTCGGGACCGGGTGCGATGCCCCGACGCTAGCGGCGCAGCTACTCCGGGATGGTGAACGCGTAGCCGACGACACGAGGACCACCGTGGGTGCCGACCACCGGCCCGATGACCTCGTTGCGAGCGTCGCTGACGTCGGCGACCTCGCTGATGAGCGCAACGAAGTCGTCGATATCAGGGGCTTCGCCGTGCATGATCGCCAGGTTCTCGATCTCACCGAACTCTGCGAGCTTGTCGCGCAACCAGATCATCGACTTCTTACGGGTGCGCTGCTTGCCGGCCTCTTGCACCTCACCGGTGGAGATGTCGATGAGTGGCTTGATCGAGAGCATCGAGCCGAGCAGCGCCTGGGCGCCGCCGATGCGACCGCCCTTCTGGAGATTTTCGAGCGTGTCGAGTGCACCGAAAACATGGGTGCGGGCCGACATCGACTTGGCGATGGCCACGACCTCGTCGGCCGATGCTCCGTTTTTGGCGGCTTCGGCGGCCGCGATCACGATCGAGCCCAGACCGACGGTGATCGATGTGGAGTCGACGACACGGATGTCGGCATCCATCGAATCGGCAGCGGTGATTGCCGACTGCATCGTGGCCGACAGGGTGGCGCTGATGTTGATGCACACGATGGCGGTGGCTCCGGCGTCGAGATGACGCTGGAACGATTCAGCGAAACGGCCTGGGGACGGTGCGGCTGTCTCCGGAAGCGTGTCGGAGGTGGCGAGAAGCTCGTAGAACCGGTCGACCGACAACTGTTCTCGGTCGGTGTACTCGTCGTCGCCAAAGCGGATCGACAAAGGCACCACCTCGATGTTGAGGTCGGCGACCTCGTCGCCACGAAGGTCGCAGGACGAGTCGGTGACGATGCGAACGGTCACGATGTGGACTCCTCGTTGACAGAGACAGCAGGGTCCCCGTCGTCAGTCGACGGGGTGAACGACACGGTAGCAGCGCGTCGGGATCGGCGGACACGGATGATCGTGCGGAGCCACCAGGTCAGCAGGACGGCAAGCGACACCAATGACACCATCAAGCCGAGACCGGAAATCACCGTCGAGCGCACGTTGACCGAACCGCCAGTGAGGTCAAGGTGCCCATCGGGCGATGTAACGGTGATGAAAATGCGAGCGTCGCCCGATGTGACGGTCTCGATCGGGATCTCGAACTCATTCAGGCCCGGCTCGAGGGTCAGCCGAAGCTCTTCGCCATCAGGGAAGCGCAACTTCTCGCTCGTCGTCTTGACGATGACGTTCATTGCAAGGTTCTCGCCGTTGTGGATTGCGACCGGAAGAGCGGCCGTCTGTGACGCCAACGTAATTCGACTGGATTCGATCAACTCCACCTTGGCAGCGACATCGGCAACGACATCGAAGATCACGTCGGCGAAGATCCGGCGGGAATCCGCATCGAGTTCGTCCGACATTGCCGCAGTGAGAATGTCGCGCATCGGTGCCAGGAGCCCATCGGCGGGCGCCAGCATCGCGGCGTAGGAATCGAGCACAACTTCAGCCAGCCGCAGCCGGAGATCGCTCGCCGCCAGTCCGGTACTGATTGGCGGAGTCGCCAGCAGCTCAACACGGAGCACCGAGCCGGTGGCGTCGCGAGCTGAGGGACGGGTGAGGAGGTCGTCAACCGAGGTCAGGCCCAGTCGCTCGGTGGTCTCGAAGAGGTCGATCAGCAAGACGAGTGATATCCGATCAACGGTCGAGAGATCGAGCAGAATGCCGCGATCAGTGCCCACAGTCTTGGCCTCGAACAGCAACTCGGTGAAGCGGTGTTGGGCGATCAACTCGGGATCCTCACCGACGAGGCTGGTTTCGAAGGCACGGTCAACGACGAGAACGGGCACCGTGATGCCGTTGGCGTCGAGGACCTCGATCGGACGCCGATCGGCTTGTGTCAGCGCGACTTCGTCGATTTGGCTGGGTTCAACAACGCCGCCGGTCAACCCAACCGACCGGAGGAAGCCGACGGTGTCGGCGGTTGTGTCGGAATCCATGCGGGCGATCGGCAAGGGCGTGCGACTGAGCAGCTTCTCGGTCACCTCCCGACCCTGGGCGAAGAGCCTGAAGACTCGTTCGGGATCGCCGGTGAGCCGCCAGGCCTCTTCGTCAATCGATACCCAAGGCGAGAGTGGAATGAGATGACCGTCGAGAAGTCGGCGGATCTCGTCAAGCGCGCGTTGGCCCCCGTCCGTCGCTGGGTCAGCAAGTGCAGTGAGCGTTTCCGGAGTAAACGAGATGAGCACTGGAGCTGGCGCGTTGTTCACGGCATCAGCGACCCGATTGACCGCATCTGCAGGATCGAGTTCGATGGCGTTGGCACGCCGAGCGAGCGGCGACCGGGCGTCTGCCACGAAGCCGAGGTCGATCCGGGCGGACAGCGTGGCGTCCTCGACGATGATGAAGGTGACGAGCGTGTCGAGGATGACTTGATCCCCGTTAGTGAGATCGATTCGAACCGGAATGGCCCCCGGCGAGCGTCGCAACATCTCGCCGACCTCGTCGTTGGGCAAGGTGATCATGAACAGATCACCGGACCCGAGGGCAATCTCGCTCAGGTCTTCGATGACAAAGTTTGCGATATCCGGGTTCCCCGTCGGCGGGTTCATGATCGTGTCGAGAATCCGCTCGGGCTCGTCAATCGGCCGGAACACCCGAATCTGCATGTGTCTGCCCGACTGCAAGTTTGGCAACCGGACGGTGAGCGATACCTCGGCCTCGCTGACAAAGGTGGTCTGGGACACGAGGTCGATGCGGTCGGGTCCACGTTGGGCGCTAGCGGTTCCGCTCGTGACACCGAACGCAACGGTGACGACCGCCACGAGGAGGAGCGTAAGGCGACGGATCACAGGTCTCGCCGAAGGACCGTCAGTTGATGTGCAGCCGGCACAAAGCCCAGCCTCGTATAGAGCGAGAGCGCTGCGGCATTGGCCTCTTGGGTGTTGACCCAACACGTGGTGACGTCGCGGCGGCGTAGCCAGTTGAGCGCGTCGGCAACGAGGTCGATCCCGAGTCCGAGACCCTGCCGGTCGGGGTGCACGGCCAGACGCTGGAGGTAACCCTGGGTGCCTGCCCGGCCGGTGACCGCGTAGCCGACGACGTCGAGGTCGCGAACGACGCGAAGCCGGGCGGTGGGCGTCGCGTTGATTGCCTCGTGCAGCCCGTCGCGATCGAGTTGCCAGAACGCCTCGAAGGTCTGTCGGTCGACGTCGAGGATCGCATCGACGTCGCGGCTGTGACCTCGGCGGAGTCCTCGGGCCCAGCGCGGGCGTTTGGGGAGCGGACCTCGCAGGTCGTGGCGCAAGAGATGAAGGGCCTCGTGTTCGGTGAAGCCATCGGCAGCGAGCATGTCGCGCTCGGAGGGGCCGACCGCCGCAGTGACGACGGAGCGGAAGCCGTGCTCTCGGAGATGAGCCCGGATGCGTTCGAGGGTCGAGGGGGTAAGCGTCGAGGCACCCGAAAGTGGCACGAGATAGGCGAGGTCGTCACTTCCTCGCCAGCTCCCGGCCCGGACTCGGGCCGAGTCGACGGTCAACGCATTCATCCCCATGCTGGAAGCAACGATACGCCGTCAGGTTCGAGGGGTACGATCGGCAAGGTGCTGTTGCTGGTGAGTGACGAGCGGTGCCTTGAGCACACGGCAGGGACGTTTCACCCCGAACGTCCCGATCGGCTGCGTGCGGCGATGGCCGGCGTCGCCGAATCGGGGGTCGTCGATGCCATCGAGGCTCGGCTGCCGCGGCTCGTGACCGACGACGAGATCTGTGTCGTGCACGACCGTGCCCTCCTTGATCACGTCGTTGCTGTCGACGCTAACGGCGGTGGTCGACTCGACCCGGACACGGTGATGAGCGCAGGGAGTCTGCTCGCTGCGCGCCTGGCCGCCGGGTCGGTGCTCACGGCGGTGGAGGGTCTGCAGGAATCGGACCAGCACCACAGCGCGTTCTGTGTGGTTCGTCCACCGGGTCACCACGCGACCCCCACCGATTCGATGGGTTTCTGTCTTTTCAACTCGGTTGCGATCGCCGCTGCGACGCTCGCTGACGCAGGTGAGCGGGTGGCGATCGTTGACATCGACGCGCATCACGGCAACGGCACCCAGGACATCTTCTATGACGACCCGCGGGTGTTGTTCGCGTCGATCCACCAGTCGCCCTTGTACCCCGGCACAGGAATGCTTGATGAGCGGGGGAGTGGTGTCGCTGTCGGCACCACGATCAATGTGCCACTCCCGCCCGGCGCGACCGGCGACATTGCTCGGGCCGCGGTCGACGACATCATCATTCCGGCCATCGAGGCCCACGGGGCATCGTGGCTGTTGATCTCAGCGGGCTTCGACGGCCACCGCGCCGACCCGATCACCGAACTCGGCTATTCATCCGCCGACATGGCTGATCTGGTCGGGGCGCTCGCCGCCACGGTCGCGCCGGGCCGAGTCGTCGCCGCGCTCGAAGGCGGATACGACCTCGACGCCCTCCGTGATTCGTCTGCGGCGGTCACTGCGCAACTCGTCGGTGAACGTGTCCGACCCGAGTCGCCTACGAGCGGCGGGCCTGGCATTGAGATCGTCCGTGCCGCCCACGACCTGCAACGCGACCGGTGAGCCTGGAGCCATGAGTTCTGTGCCGGGATCCGCTGTCAACATCGCCCGAGCGGCCGTGGCGCCGCTCGCCTCCGCCTTCTCCGGTGCGGGGTATCGGCTCTATCTCGTCGGGGGGCTCGTCCGCGACGACCTCCTCGGCTGCGTGCGCGACGACGTCGACTACGACCTCACCACCGACGCCTGGCCCGAAACCATCAAGAGGCTCGTCGAGCCTTTCGCCGATGCGGTGTGGACCGCTGGTGAGCGATTCGGCACGATCGCCTGCCGCATCGGCGGGATCGTCTACGAGATCACGACCCACCGGGCCGATGCCTACGACGAGTCGTCGCGCAAGCCGATCGTCGAGTTCGGCGACAATGTCCACGACGATCTTGCTCGGCGTGACTTCACCGTCAATGCCATGGCAATCGATCTCGCCGATGGCGCCTTCGTTGACCCGTTCGGTGGCGGTGCCGATCTCGAGGCGGGCCGGTTGCGCACGCCCCTCGATCCCAAGATCTCCTTCTCTGATGACCCGTTGCGGATGCTTCGCGCGGCGCGCTTCATCGCCACCCTCGGTCTCGCACCTGAACCCGCCCTCGTCGCTGCGGTCGGCGCAATGCGCGAACGCATGGCGATCGTGTCGGTCGAGCGCGTGCGAGACGAGCTGCAGAAGATGCTTCTGCTGCCGGACCCTCGTCCCGGCTTCGTGTTCCTGTCGTCCACCGGCCTGTTGGTTGATGTGCTTCCGGCGATAGCGGCGCAGGGGCTCGATGCCGATCGCGTCGCAGCGCGCACCGTTGCCGTTGCCCCCGAACCAGTCGACCGTTGGGCGGCCCTGCTTCTTGACGCACCGACTGCCGATCGTGAGGGTGAACTCCGTCGCCTGAAGCCCAGCGGAGAACTTGTCCGGTCAGCGGCGTGGCTCACCGATGCTGAGTCATGGCTCCAGGTGGGCGCTGTGCCAACGTCGACGGAGGCGCTGCGGCGCGCAGCGGCCGCAGCCCCGTATGGCCTCACCCTCGAGGCTCGTCTGTCGTTCGTGGCGGCCCTGCGGGCCGGCGCCGACACGACCGATCTCCAGACTTCGATGGCCGAACTAGACCGGTTGCGTCAGACGGAACCCGATCTCGACAAACCCGTTGCACCGTTGTCGGGCACCGAGGTCGCCGCAGTGCTCGACATCGATTTCGGACCGTCGATCGGGCAGGCGCACGCTGCGCTTCTCGAGCACCGGTTCGTGCACGGCCCCATGGGGCGAGACGAGGCGATCGGCGTCGTGCGGCGGTGGTGGGCCGAGACGTCGGCCTGATCAGGCGCCGAGCCGGCGGGCTCGGGCGAGCAACGTGACCGGTGTGGGGCCGCCGTGGTGACGTTCGAGGAGAACGTCGACGGCGAAGTTCGTGCGGGTTAAGGCAGTGACGAGATCCTCGGCGGTATGCACGTAGCGCTCGCTGATCGGCTCGTTGGTCTTCCACGACTGCACGACACGGGTCAGGTCGTCGGGATCAGCGGTCAGGAGAGCCGGGTGGGGGAGTGAGACGACGACATGCCCGCCGGCGCGAACACACCGGTGGACTTGGCGAAAGACTCGGTCGAGATCTTCGACGAGGCTCAGTGCCCATACCGACACGGCGAGATCGATCTGGTCGGCTCGTACGAATGCGAGCTCGGCCGGCCCGGCGGTATGAAATTCGATTGCGACGTCGTGCTCGGTGGCAAGGTCTCGGGCCGCAGCGACTTGTTCGGTATCGCTGTCGGTCGCGATCACGCGGGCACCGCGACGAGCGAGCCCCACTGCCGTATGGCCAGCACCACAGCCGAGGTCGAGGACCTTGCGGCGGCGAGTGTCGCCGATCACGCGACGGTCGATGTCGTCGACGAGTCCGGGGCCGAACTCGACATAGTCGAGCGGTCGTCGGCACGGCATCCGCGGGTCGTAGCTCGACATGATCTACACAGTAGGCCGCGGCGACAGGGGAAGCAGGAGAGCGGTACCCTCGCCCGGCATGACGGCGCGCACCAAGCTGGGCCTCCAGCACGTCGCCACCTCCGGCGGGATCGACTATCGATTGGCGCGCGAAGCGACACTGGCGGCGTTTCGCGACGGTGATCTGAGCCGTGAACAGCTGTGCGATGCGCAACGCGAACTGGTCCGTAACGCGGAGTTCTGCGGCACGCCGGCCGGCCGGGACTGTCCGATGTGCGAGCAGCCGACACTCGTCGAGGTCACCTATGTCTTCGGGCCTCGGTTGCCCAAGCATGGACGCTGTGTCACGTCGGACCGTGAGATGCATCGGATTGCGAGCCGCAAGTCGGTCAGCACGGGCTATGTGGTCGAGGTTTGCCCGGCCTGTCGGTGGAATCACCTCACTGAGAGCCGCGCCATCGGGGGCGCCTGAGATCGTGCCGCAGCCCCTTGTGTACGGGGCTGCGGGGTCGATATCGTGAAGGCGTCGCTGGCAGCTGACGGGCGCTGGACGAGTCAAAGGAGTCAGTCATGGGCCTCTCTGCCCCTTCGATCGCTTCGCGCAAGGTGTGTGATGGTGGTGAGCCGCTCGTGATGGTCACGGCGTACGACGCGCCCGGCGCCCGCATTGCAAGCGACGCAGGTGCCGACCTCATCCTCGTCGGCGACTCCGTCGCCATGGTGGTGCTCGGGTACGACGACACCTTGCAGGTGACGGTCGGCGACATGTTGCATCACACTGCGGCGGTCGCCCGAGCCAAGCCCGACTGCCACATCGTCGGCGACCTTCCCTGGATGAGCTACCACGTCTCGCCGGAGGAGACGGTGCGTAACGCTGCTCGGTTGATGCGGGCCGGTGCGCACTCGGTGAAGCTCGAGGGCGGCCGCAAGCGACTCCCGATGATCGAGAAGATCATCGACGCCGAGATCCCTGTGATGGGCCATATCGGCTTGACCCCTCAGTCGATCCATACGATGGGGGGCTTTAGGGTGCAGGGCACCCAACCGGAACACGCCCGCAAGCTCGTTCAGGCCGCCAAGTCGCTCGAGCACGCCGGCTGTTTCAGCGTCGTGCTGGAGGGTGTACCGGTGCGAGTGGCCGAGATGGTCACGGAGGCGATAACGATCCCGACGATCGGGATCGGCGCCGGTATGCACACTGACGGGCAGGTGCTCGTCTATCACGACCTGCTCGGCATCGAAGATCGTTTCGTGCCGAAGTTCGTGCGCCGCTACGCCGACCTCAAGGGCCAGTCGGTCGAGGCGATGAAGGCCTTCGCCGATGATGTGCGTTCGGGTGCGTTCCCGAACCACGAGGAGAGCTACCACATGGCCACTTCCGATGCCGAGGAGCTCGAGGGCCTGTACAGCTCCCAGGGGTAGGCGGTCTGGGCGGGTACAAGTTCCCGCTGCCACACCTCGCCGTTGTCACCGCAGACGCAGGAGTTCGGTGATCAACTGATCGATCTCGTCGTCGGTGTTGTAGTAGTGCACCGACGCTCGGATCATGGGAGGAAGGTCACGCTTGCGAGTGTCGATGAGGGCACTCGCAGGAGGGACGATTGAGACGTTGATACCTGCATCGCGCAGCGCAGCGTGCACGGCGGAGAGTTCGGTCCCGTCGAGAGAAAACGTGACGATCCCGCACCGCTCCCGACCGAGATCGCGCACGGTGGCCTGCGGAACCTCGTCGGTGAGGCGGCCTCGAAGTGTCTCGGCGAGACCCTGAACTTGATTGGCGATGGCGTCGAGTCCATGGTCGAGCGCCCCCTGCACGGCGTGGCCGAGGCCGAGCAGCGCAGCATGGTTGCGCTCCCACTGCTCGAACCGCCGAGCCGTCGGATCGATCTCGTAGTGATCCGGCGCCAGCCATTCGGCCGTGGAATGGTCGAGCATGATCGGCTCGATCGACGGCAGGATCGACGCCCGGACATAGAGGAAGCCGGTGCCCCGCGGCCCTCGAAGGAACTTGCGGCCGGCGGCGGTGAGGGCATCGCAGCCCAACTCATCGACATCAAGGGGGATCTGGCCGGCGGACTGGCAGGCATCGAGCAGGTAGGTGATTCCGTGCTCGCGGGCGATCGAACCGACTCCGGCGGCAGGGTTGATTAGACCGCCGTTGGTGGGGATGTGGTTGAGCGCGATCAGCTTGACGGGGCCGACGTCGGTTCGTTGGATGCTGGCCTCGAGTGCGTCGAGATCGATCTCTCCGTGGTCGTTGGACGGAACGACCTCGACCTCGATGCCGACCCGCTGGGCGAGATGGAGGTAGGCGACGAAGTTTGCGCCGTACTCGGTCTCGGTCGTGAGGATGCGGTCGCCTGGGTCGGGCGCGTGGGTCGATGAAATCGCCCACGAGTAGAGAAAGAGATCGAAGGCTGCGGTGTTGTTGACGGTCAGTGCGACTTCGTCACCACTCGGGTCGGCCCCAATCAGGCGGGCGATCGTCGGGCGGATCTCGTCGATGCGGGCCTGTTCGTGCGTGTACGCCTCATAGCCCCCGATCCGGGCCTCGAGTTGCAGGTAGTCGATTTGGGTGGTGAGGACGTCGTGCGTCGGCAGTGCCGCGCCGGCGTTGTTGAGGTGGATCAGGTCCTGGCAGCCCGGTGTCGCGGCTCGTGCTGCGGTGACGTCGATCGGCATCACGCGACCGTATCGTCCTCGATCCGGCATGCTGGGCGTCTATGTCACCGCCACTCGTTGTTGAAGTCACTCGTGGGGGAGTGGTGGAGAGCCACCACGAGGTGGATGTCGCCATTATCGGCGCCGACGGGCATCGATCCGGGTTCGGCAAGCCCCAGCGATGGACCTTGGCCCGTTCGTCGATGAAGCCGATCCAGGCCTTCCCCTTGGTCGCCACGGGCGCAGCCGATGCGTTCGACCTTGAACAGCGCCACCTGGCGCTTTCGTGCGCGAGTCATAACGGTGAGCCCTGGCACGTCGACACGGTCACTACGTGGCTCCATCGACTCGGGTTCGGCGCCGACACCCTCGAATGCGGTGCCCATCTCCCGCTTCACGAGGCGTCGACGCACGCCTTGGTGCACGACGAGATCGCACCCGACCCTCGTCACAACAATTGCTCGGGCAAGCACGCCGGCTTTCTCACGGTGTGCCGCCATCTCGGCATCAATCCCGCCGGCTATCTGCATCCCGAGCATCCGGTGCAAGCCCATCACGTGACCAAGGCAACGGAGGCTGCGTGTGGGGTCGATCTCTCCGACCAAGTTCCAGTGGTCGACGGTTGCGGGATTCCGGTCTGGAGCATGCCGCTCGCCAACCTGGCCCAGGGGTGGGCGACCCTCGCCACGACCGATGAAGGCCGGCGCCTCTTTGCGGCGATGCAGGCTGAGCCGTTCCTGGTTGCCGGAACCGGACGGATGTGTACCCGGATCATGGAGGCCTCGTCTGGTCTCGTAGTGAAGACGGGGGCCGAAGGCGTGTTCTCCGGTGCCCATGTCGAGTCAGGGCTGGCGTGGTCGTTGAAGGCCCGCGATGGTGCGACGCGAGCGGCGGAGGCGGCAGTGCTGTGGCTGATGCGCGACCTTGGCTTCGCTGTCGATGTCGAGCTTGGTCCCGTTCGCAATCACGCCGGGCTCGACGTGGGTGCGGTGCGGGTCGTCGCCTGAGTTCGCTACTGCGTGGTTGGCCGGTTCACGAACCGTCCGGCGCGTGGGCTCCAAGTCCAGCCCGATTGGGCGAGGCTGCCGCCGTCGACCGGGATGTTGTGGCCGGTGATGAACGAGCTCAGGTCCGACGCAAGGAACAGGATGGTGCGGGCGGTCTCCGCCGGCCAACCGACCCGGCCGACGGGCGCCCAGTCGCGCCAGGCATCCGGGTCGGCAGCTTCGGGCTGTCGGAGGTAGTCGACTTGGGGGGTTTGGGTGAGGTCGGGACCGACGCCATTGACCCGGATGCCGTGCCGGCCGACCCCTGCGGCGAGCGACGTCGTGAAGTGCGCGGCGCCGGCCTTCATTGCGGCGTAGACCGGCTCGCCCGGATAGCCCCGCATACCTTCGACCGAATGGAGATTGACGATGCTGCCTCGTCCGGCCTTGATCATGCGGGGAAGGAACGCGTGAGTCACGGCGAAGAGATGCAGGAGGTTGACCTCGTACATCGCCTGCCATGAGTTGGGCCCACTCTCGGGGAATCGGACGGATGGCCGGTAGTCGCCCACATTGTTGACGATCACATCAGGGGTTGGGACTGCAGTGGCGAACGCAGCGACCCGATCGGGGTCTCGGACGTCGACGTGGTGGGCGATCACGCCGTCGATGGCGCCGACCTCGATCACGAGGTCAGGGTCGAGTTCGGCGACGTGGACCTCGGCACCATGAGCGATGAACATCTCGACCGTCGCTCGTCCGATTCCCGCCCCGCCACCGGTGACGACGGCGGCGCGACCGGCGAGGAGTTGGTTCCAGTCGTCGATCCCGGGCACGTCGTTGGGGGTGAGTGAAGCCATGGCGTGACCGTAGTTCGGCGACCGCTGGACTCGGGGGTCGATCGTGAGGGTGGGGCCTGTCACACCCCGCCGGCACACTCGTCGCATATTCCGTCGTCAGCCGATCACCGGACCGGTAGTCTTAAATGGTCTTCTTCAGAGGGCTATAAGAACTTGGCCGTTGTGGCCAGAACAATCCATCCAAACCCCTGCCCCGGGAAGGGGCCCCGACCATGTCGGGTCCGTAGGAGGTGAGTGCCTGTGATCACACGGGCCTACGAATTGATGATCATCATCGACTCCGATGTCGTTGACATCGAGATTCCGAAGGTGATCTCCCGTACCGAAGCGCTGATCGCCGAAGAGAGCGGTCGCATTGCATCGACCGACAACTGGGGTCGTCGCAAGTTCGCGTATGAGATCAACCACAAGAGCGAAGGCACCTACGTGGTGTGGGAGATCGTGACCGAGTCGGCCGGTCTGCCGAACACCGAGCGCCAGCTGCGTCTCGCAGACGACATCGTCCGCCACAAACTGTTCCGTCTGCCCGAGAAGGAAGCGGCCCGTCGTGGCCTCCTCGGGGAGGCAACGCCGGCCGACGCCGGCTAACCAGGAGGTTCCACCATGGGTATCGACAACAACGTGAGCGTCACGGGCAATGTGACCCGCGATCCTGAGCTTCGGTTCACGCAGGGCGGCATGGCCGTCGCCAGCTTTGGGCTGGCCTGGAATAAGCGCAAGCAGGACGGCGAGGAAGAAGTCAGCTTCTTCGACGTCACGTGCTTTCGCTCCCTAGCGGAGAACGTCGCAGAGTCCATCACCAAGGGCACCCGCGTCGTGGTCGCCGGCACGCTGTCCCAGCGCAGCTGGGAGACCCAGGATGGCGACAAGCGGTCCAAGGTCGAGATCGTCGCCGATGAGGTTGCGCCGAGCCTTCGGTGGGCGTCAGCCGACATCCGCCGCAACGAGTTCAAGGGTGGCGGCGGTGCGCCGGCGGGTGGCGGCAATGGCCGTCCCGCCCCGAACGAGGCGCCGCCGGCCTACGACATGGACGAAGAACCCTTCTAGCCCGCGCTGGAAGATCCATAACCAACGAACGAGAACTGAAGAAAAGAAAGAACGATGGCGAAAGTCAATAAGCGCGGCAAGCCCGGTCAGAAGAACAACGACCGGGGCCGCAAGAAGAAGGTCAGTGTCCTCTCCTCGGAGAAGATTGAGTACGTCGACTGGAAGGATGCGAACCTGCTCCGCCGGTTCGTGTCTGACCGTTCGAAGATTCGTGCTCGTCGCGTCAACGGCAACAGCACCCAGCAGCAGAAGTTGGTCGCTGATGCCGTGAAGGTGGCTCGCGAGATGGCGTTGATTCCCTACGCCACCCGCGTCACCACCCAGCGCAACAACCGCGGACGCGACGGTGAGCGCGGTGATCGTGGAGATCGCGGCCCACGTGCTGAAGGTCCGGCCCCACGTCCGAGTGGTCCACCGCCCGGGGGCGATGAGGACACCGGCGACGAGGCCGTCTCCAACGAGGAGGCCATCGCCGAGGTCGAGGGCGTCACGATGAACGCCGCTGACGAACGGACCGAATGATGAAGGTCATTCTTCGCAACGACGTCGATGGTCTCGGCCGCAAGGGCGAGACCATGGAGGTGGCCGACGGCTACTTCCGCAACTTCCTCAGCCCGAAGGGCCTGGCCCTGAAGGCCACCGCCGGTGCTGAACAGCAGGCGGATGCAATGCGTCGTGCTGCCTCGTTGAAGGACGCCGCCACCCGAGCGGATGCCGAAGAGGTCGCGACGAAGCTCGTGCCGATGCGGTTCACAATCGCTGCCAAAGCCGGCGATGGCGGTCGGCTGTTCGGCTCGGTCTCTGCGGCCGAGATTGTTGCTGTGGTCGAGACGGAGGCAGGCGTCGAGCTTGAGGCTCGCATCCTCGATCTTGATGCGCCGATCAAGGACCTGGGCGAGCACGTGGTGATGTGCAAGCTCCACGCCGACGTGGCCTTCCCGGTCACGGTCGAGGTCATCGAGGAGTAATCCCTTGCGGGATTGGCTGTGGGCGGTTTCCCACAGCCAATCCCCAGGGTTTTGCCCGGGGTCCACTAGCGACCCACAACCGGGAGAGGGCACGATCACCCCATGGTCATGAGCGAGTTCGAACAGTCAGCCGCTCAGCGTGTCCCGCCCCACAACCTGGAGGCCGAGGAATCCCTGCTCGGCGCCATGTTGTTGTCTCGCGATGCCATTGCGGATGCCGTTGAGCACACCGAGACAGTCCACTTCTATCGGCCGGCGAACGCCCACGTGTTCGATGCGATTTCCGGCTTGTACGCAAGCGGCGACCCGGCTGATCCGGTCACCGTTACTGCCGAACTTGAGCGCATGGGCGTGCTCGAGATGGTCGGCGGGCTCGACGGACTGATCAGTCTTCAGGTCAACACCCCGGCCACGTCGAACGCCGGCAAATACGCCCAGATTGTCGCCGAGCGATACCTGCTGCGGCGTCTGATCGAAACGGCCAACGAGATTGCCGACCTCGGCTATTCCCGCCCCGAGGACGTTCTCCGGGCGGTCGACGAGGCCGAGAACATGATGTTCCAGGTGGCTCAGGGACGCGTTGCCGACACGATGGGACAGATCCACGACCTGCTCGACGAAACGCTCGACCGGCTCGAAAAGCTTTACGAGGCGGGCGAGGGCATCACCGGCACACCGACCGGCTTCATCGATCTCGATGAACTTCTGTCCGGCCTTCAGCCGAGCGCCTTGATCATCGTTGGGGCGCGCCCGGCGATGGGTAAGACGGCGTTCGCTCTCAACGTCGCGGCGCACGCAGCGGTGCGGGAGCAAAAGCCGACGCTAATCTTCAGCCTGGAGATGGGCCATCTCGAACTCACGCAGCGAATGCTGTGCAGCGAGGCCAACGTCGACGCAAAGAACATGCGCGACGGCAAGCTCAACGACGACGACTGGAACCGCATCTCCAACGGCATCGGCCGTCTCGCCGATGCGCCCATGTGGATCGACGACAACCCGAACCTCACGATAATGGAGATTCGGGCCAAGGCCCGCCGGCTGAAGAGTCAAGCTGGCGGTCTCGGATTGGTCATCGTCGACTATCTGCAGTTGATGTCGGGCCGGGCGGGGGCGGAGAACCGCCAGGTCGAGGTCTCGGAGATCTCCCGTGGACTCAAGATCCTCGCCCGTGAGCTCGAGTGTCCGGTCGTTGGCCTGTCCCAGTTGTCGCGAACCCTGGAGATGCGGCAGGACAAACGGCCCATGCTGGCCGACCTTCGAGAGTCGGGCGCGATCGAGCAGGACGCCGACGTCGTGATGTTCCTGTACCGCGACGAGGTCTACAACCCGGGTGGCGAGTCCGAGGGCATGGCTGAAGTCATCGTTGCCAAGCATCGTTCCGGCCCCACCGGCACGATCAACCTCGGGTTCGTCCCCCGGTTCACGTCGTTCCGCAATCTCACCCGCCGGGACGTCTAGACCTCGTGACCGGAGTGGTCGGCCCGCTTGGCTCGGTACCGGCACCCGGGCGATGATGCGTCGGTGTTCCTCGGAGAAGACTTGCTCGCCTGGCTGGTGCTCGCGATCGGTGCCGCGCTCGCCGTTGGCAACGCCCTTGCGCTGATCCGCCCGCCGGAGACGAAGCGCAACGACGCCGATCTGGCCCAGGCGCCGAAGGGCCGGGCGATCGCCTACATCGTGGTTGGTGTTATCGCCGCCGTGTGGGGCCTCGCAACGCTCTTGGCGTAGCTGCTGCCTTTGAATGACAGACCGGGAGCCTTAGCGGTTCCAGCGGGATGGACGCCGTTCCATGAACGCAGTGATCGCCTCGCGGTAGTCAGGCTCGGTCGACATCTGGTCGAGGCGGGCCTGGGCTTCGAGAACAGAGCGGGCAGGGTCGTCGTGGGTGGCGTCGAGCACCATCTGGCGTTTGGTGGCCCGGAGGCTGTGGGGGCTGACTTCGGTGACAAGCGAGCGGGCGAGATCGATGGCGGCGTCATGGCAGTTGTCGTCGACCAGTCGGGTGACCAGGCCCATGCGGTCGGCTTCGTCGCTGGTGAAGCGTCGGCTCGACAGGAGCAGGTCGCTGGCGCGGCCGTGACCGATGAGGCGGGGGAGCAGCCAGGACAGGCCGTACTCCGCCGGGAGGTTGAGCTTGCCGTGGGCCGTGGTCCAGGCGGCGCCGCTGACCGCAACCCGGAGATCGCACCAGCAGGCGAGCGCAAGACCGACGCCGGCCGCGGCGCCGTTGACGGCAGCGATGGTGACGACGTCGAGTCCGAAAAAGGCGGCGAAGTCGGCGTCGAAGGCCGAATCGACGCCATGGCCGGGGGTGGCGATGTCGTCGGGGGTGCCGGCGTCGTAGCCGCCTCGTTCGACATGGCTCTCGAGCGCTTTGCTGTCTGCCCCCGGGCAGAAGGTTCGGCCTTCGGGATCGCCGGTGATGATCACGACGCGAACGTCAGGGTGGTCCTCGGCGACCTTGAGGAGGTGCCGCAACTCGGTGTGCATGCGCCCGGTCCAGGAGTTGTGGCGTTCGGGCCGGCTGAGGGTGATGGTCGCAATGCCGGCATCTCTGCCGGTGCCGACATCCCAGTGGGTGGTCTTGAGGTCCACTAGTCGACCGTGGCGTAGGCGGTGTCGCGGTCGTCGGTGGTGGTGCCGAGGGTCTCAGCGACGGCGTCGGCGAGATCGGTAAGGAATTCGTCGGCGACTGGCGCATTGCCGTTGCTGACAGTGGCGTGAAGGGAGTCGGGATTGTTCTGCCGGTCGAGATACCAGCCACGACGGCCAAGCGCTTCACTGACGGCGAAGATGTCGAGACGCGCGTCCCAACCGTCGTCGACCCGGATGGCCAGGATTTGCGCCTGCGGTTCGCCGACGATCGTGATGCCGTCGATCAACCGAACGCCGGCCTGGATCTTGCGGGCGGTGTCGATGGCCGTTCGGGTGAGTTGCTCGTACCCCTCGAGGCCGAGTCGATGCATGACGGCCCAGGCAGCGGCCATCGGTGCGCCCGACCTCGTGCCCTGCATGCTCGGTGAGGCGTAGAAGCCGCCGCGCCAGGCGTCGAAGGTGTAGGTCTGAAACCGTCGTGAGGCCTTGTCGCGATGAAGGATGATCGACGCACCCTTGGGCGCGTAGCCAAGTTTGTGCACGTCGAGGCTGATCGTCGTGACGCCAGGCACCCGGAAGTCCCAGAGTGGGAGATCCTCGCCGTGTCGTTCCATGAACGGGAGAACGAAGCCGCCCATGCAGGCGTCGACGTGGACATTGGCGGAAGCCTCGGCCCCGATGCGGGCGAGATCCTCGATCGGGTCGATCACCCCATGGGGGTACTGGGGAGCGGAGCCGACGACGAGAACCGAGCGATCTGTGATCGCGTCGGCCGTGGCGTCGACGTCGCATCGGTAGTCGTCGGCGCACGGGACAAGGACGACATCGAGCCCGAAGTAGTGGGCGGCTTTGTGAAAGGCGGCGTGGGCGGTGTCGGCGAGGACGATCTCGCCGCGCTCGATACCCCTCTCGGCCAGGGCCCGTTCCCGGGCGGTTTTGACGGCCATCAGGATTGATTCGGTGCCGCCGGAGGTCATGAAGCCGGTGGCGTCGTCACCATGGAGCAAGGCGGCCATCGTCCCGACCACCTCTCGCTGGATCTGTCCGAGCGACGGGATGGCGAGGGTGTTGAGAGCGTTCTCGTGGAGATACATCGCCGCGGCGTCCTCGGCGATTGCGTGCACCTCAGGCCCGCCGTCATAGACGAGACCGAAGGTACGCCCGTCCTGCCAGCGTGCGTCGTCGCCGCGTAGCGACCGGAGTCGTTCGAGCACCTCGTCGTGGCTGAGTCCGGAGTCGGGGAGGGACATGCCCAGACCGTAGAACATGCGAAGTCGTAGAGCGATCGGAGCGGTACTGTGACACGCCGTGCACTCCCGCCGTTTTGCTCGCCTCACTTGTTGGGTCATGGCCGCCGCGTTCTTGTTGTCGACGCTTGGTTCGGCCCCGGCGAGCGCACAGGAGGCGGAGTCGCGTGCTCCGGGGCTTGTCGCTGCCGAGGCGGTCACGACCGTGACGGTTGATCCGGCATCGGCGTTGTTCACCGTTCAGCACACGTACCGCTTTTCGAATACGGCGAGTGATGAGTCGTTCGCCGGCTTCTTCGAGATCTTCCCTCCCGCAGCGCGCGATGTGACGGCGTCAGTCGGTGGCGTGTCCACCACGGTCGTGGTCGCGCCGGCCAGCGCCGGGTTTGCCGAGTGGTTCGTGCCCTTTCCTAACGCGTTGACGCCCGATTCGGGCTCGGTCGACGTGGTGGTGAGTTGGCGGGCGTCGGGTCTGGCGGGCGATCCCGATGCGTTCGATCGGGTCAGTGAGGGGGTGGTGTCGATCGCGCCGTACGCGGTCGGCCGGGGAGCCGAGGCCGAGCTCATCGTCGAGATTCCTGGTGACTTCGACGTGGTCGTCGCCGATGGCTATGACCTCACGACAACGGACACCGGACTCGAGCTCCGTGCGCGCCGTTCGGTCGAGGATCAGTACGTCGCCCTGCCAGTCGTCGTTGAAGCGCCCGATCAGTATGTGCGCCGGTCGATCGACGGGCCGATCGACTTGACGGTCGCAACGCCCGAAGGCCCGAGCGACTGGTTGGGGGACGACCTCGGCCCCTTGGTCGAGGAACTGGCGCGCTGGGTGCCGATCGATCGTCCCGAGGCGATCGAGTTCCGTCAGGGCTATACGGGCGGCGCCGACCTTCGCCGAGCCGAAGAGGGGGCCTTCATCCTGCCACTCGATGCCTCGCCGGCGGTTGCGCTGCGGGCGATCGCGATCGCCTGGCTCGATCCGCTGCCGTTCGATGACCCCGCCTTTCGCTTCGACTACGCCGCCGCCCTGGCCGACCGCGTTTCGACGTCCCAGGGCGTGGCGGTATCGCCTCGCTTTGGGCGGTGGGTCATCGCCATGACCGCCCTGGCGTCGGTGAGCGACGCCGAAATCACCGCCACCGTGTTGACCTCGCTCGAGGGCGGGGTGACCGCCTACGGCGGAACCGGCGACACGTTCGTCGCCGACGTCATCGACTGGCGTCGCTTCACCGACGTGTACGAATTGCTCGGCGGTATCGAGTCGACGAGCGATGCCATGCGGCTCTCAGCCGACGATGAGCAGCGGGCCGAACTCGATCGCCGTGCCGCGGCGTTGGCGGCGTACCGATCACTTGAGGCGCGTGCGGCACCGTGGTCGCTGCCGCCGCTGCTCCGTGATGCGATGGCGACGTGGCGCTTTGACGATGTCGCAGCGATCCAGGTTGAGGTCTCGGATTTGGTCGCAGCGCGCGACGAGGCGGTTGCGGCAGCGGTGACAGCCGAACTCGAGATTGGCCCGCATGTCCAAGAACGTTTCGAGATGGCCTCCACCTCGATGGACGCCGCCCGGGAGCGATACAAAGAGCAGCGGGAGGCGCTCGACCATGTCGCTGAGGCGTTGCGACTCGATACCGGCGACCGGGGGCTGCTTTCGACCCTTGGTATGGCCGGACGTGATGCTGATTTCCAACTGGCGCGGATGCAAGAACTCTGGGTCGAGGGTGCGTTCATGGAGGCGGCGGCGGCGGCCGATCACCTGATCAAGGACTACGAGTCCTCGGTGGGTCGTGGCACCCTTCGCCTCCTTGGTCCCCTTGCCGCCCTCGTCTTGGTCATCGCAATCGTGCGGCAGGTGCTCGGTAGGCGGAATCAGCCGGCGTCGGCCGACATATAGCGCTTCCGCAGCACCCCTTTTTGGACCTTGCCCATTGCGTTGCGCGGAAGCGCGTCGATCACCTCAATTCGACGCGGGTGTTTGAACCGGGCCAGGGCTGCGTCGAGCGCAGGCCGGATGTCGGCGTCGCCGAGCGGTGCGGCCTGGCAGACGAGCACAGCCACCACCTGCTCGCCGAAGTCGGCGTCTGGAATGCCGATGACGGCGGACTCGATGACCCCGTCGATTTCGTCGAGGACGAGCTCGATCTCCTTGGGGTAGATGTTCTCGCCGCCGCTGATGATCATGTCGCTCGCCCGGCCCTGCAGGGTGATCCGACCATCGGTTGCCATGGTGGCTATGTCGCCGGTGATGAACCAGCCGTTGTCGGTGTACGCGTCGGCGGTCACATCGGGTCGCCGCCAGTATTCGCGCATCACCTGACGGCTTCGGATGGCAACGACACCGATCTCGCCGACTGCGGCCTCAGCGCCGTTGGTGTCGACGATACGGGCCTCGACGCCAGGGAGGGCGTAGCCGACGGTGCCGGCGATGCGGTCACCGTCGTAGGGGTTCGAAGTCGTGATGCCCGTTTCGGACATGCCGTAGCGCTCACAGATCCGATGGCCGGTGCGATCGGTAAACGCAGCGAAGGCCGGTTCCGTGAGTGGCGCGGACCCACACGTGAACAGCCGCATCGACGCGCATCGCTCGGCGGTGAGGCGCGGCGATGCGCAGAGCCGGGCGTAGTGGGTCGGCACGCCCATGAAGACGGTGCCCTCCGCAAACCCATCGAGCACCGCATCGACATCGAAGCGACGCAGGAAGGTGACGGGAATGGCGGACAGCAGCGCGCAGTGCAGCGCCACGAAGAGGCCGTGGACGTGGAAGATCGGCAGGCCGTGAATGAGGTGATCGTCCGGGGTGAAGTGCCATGTGTCGTGGAGGGCGTGGGCGTTGGCTCGGAGCCCCTCATGGGTGAGGGCGGCGCCTTTGGGCTGGCCGGTGGTTCCTGACGTGTAGAGGATCGCAGCGAGGTCGTCGTCGCCTCGTTCCAACGGCTCGGTGACCGGAGCGATCACCGTGCCACGAGTGAGGCTTCCGCCACCGCCGGTGTCGAGCGTCAGCCAGGTCGGCTCCTCGGCCATCGACGGATCGACGACGATGACCGCCGGTTCGGCGTCGTCGATGAAGTAGCGGCGCTCGTCGGCGGTGAATGCGGGATTGAGCGGCACGTGCACCGCGCCTACCCAGAGGCACGCAAGGTAGAGCGCGACCGCTTCGGGCGATTTCTCCACCTGCACGAGCACGCGATCGCCGGGTTGCGCACCTGCGTCGATGAGGACGGCCGTGTAGATCCGGACCTGGTCGAAGAACTCGCCATAGGTCCAGGAGCATTTGCCGTCGAGAAGGAACGGCGCCTCGAGTCGGTTGATCGCGGCGGCGTGGAATTCGGCGGCGATGTTCCCGCCGGTCATCATCAGCCCTGGAAGAGGATCATCGACAGGTAGGTCAGCGACGGCTTGGGGCTGTCCTTCACATGGATCGCCGACTCGAAGGTGAGCAGTGTGCCGAGCTTGTGCTTCTCGGCACGCACGACGCGAGAGCGGGCGTGCAGGGTGGCCCCGGCCGGGACCGGTCGGCGGAACTGCAAACCGCCGGAGCCAAAGTTCACGACGTTCTTCATGCCAGTGAGCTGGACCGGCATCGAGATCAGGCTCGGCATCAGGCTGAGGGTCAGGAAACCGTGGGCGATCGGGCCACCGAAGGGGCTCTCCTTCTCGCAGCGCTCGACGTCGACATGAATCCACTGGTGATCGCCGGTCAGGTCGGCGAACTGGTTGATCATCTCCTGCGTGACGACCAGTTCGTCGCCCCACTCCCCGTACTCTTCGGAAGCTTGGGCGTTGATGGCGTCGATGTCGTCGAAAGCGAGGGCAGTCATGGCGGCAGCGTAGGACCGGGACCCACGGCCCGCACGTTGACGAGCTGGAACGGTCATTAGCCTCGTGTTCATGGGAACCCCTTCAATGAGCCGCACCGACGACGTCTTCGTGATTGATGTTGGCGACGACGAAAACATGACGTCTGTCGCCTGGGTGATGACGATGAACGAACTGCTCGATGAGGTGGAGGCGGCTGAAGGACCAAAGGCACTCGTCACCACCTCGTCGGCGCCAAAGCACTTTTCCAATGGGCTCGACACGCCGTGGATGGCGACGGCCGAGAGCGGGGATGTCGTTACCTACGTCGATTCGTGCTTTCGGCTGGTGCACCGGATCATGTTGCTCGGCGTGCCGACCGCCGCCGCCGTGACCGGCCACGCCTTCGGGCTCGGCGCCTTCGTCGTTCTCGCACACGACCAGGCCGTGATGCGAGAGGACCGCGGCTTTTGGAACCTGCCCGAGGTGCACCTCGCAATGAACTTCCCGCCCGGGCTGATGAACGTCGCCCGTTCGCAGATTGCGGCGCCGGAACTCGCCCGCGCCGTCGTTGTCGGTCACCGCTACACCGGGCCCGACGCCGCAGCTGTAGGAATTATCGACGAGGCGCTGCCACTGGACAGGCTGACCGACGCGGCCATCACACGTGTCGCACCACTCGCAGGTACGGCCGGCGACAACCTGGCAACGATCAAGTGCCAGCTCTATCCGCTGGTCGCGGAGCTCACCGAGGGCTGAACGTCGGGTTGGTTGTTCTGGTTTCCCCGGATCAGCCCCGAGGGACGTCGATCCAGGGGATCTCCTTGTCGACCCGAGGCTCACCCGGAAGACCGAGAACCTGCTCGCCGAGGATGTTCTTCATGACCTCGGTGGTGCCGCCTTCGATGGAGTTGGCCCGAGCCCGCAGGAAGGCGTAGCCGACACCGGCACCGGAGCCGGTGAGGTCGACTTCGCCGGGGCGACGGAAGGTGTAGTCGAACTCGATCTGACCTTCCATGCCCTGCAGGTCGACGGCCTTTTCGAAGATGGCCTGGTTGAGTGTGGCCATCATCGACTTGCCGACGGAGCCTTCAGGGCCCGGGTTGCCGGCCTTCGCGGCCTGTGATGCCCGCATATTAGTGAGGCGTAGTGCCTCGGCCTTGATCCAGAGTTTCATGACGTCGTCGCGGTTCTGTGGCGTTTGGACCCACTCGGGGGCCTTCTCCCAGATGGCGGTGAGGCCGGCGATTGCACCGCCGCCACGCTTCGGGCCACCGGATCCGCCCCCGCTGCCGCCGATCGCTGTGCGTTCGTTCATGAGGGTGGTGAGCGCAGCGCGCCAGCCCTCGCCCTCGGCACCGATGCGGTAATCGTCGTGCACGCTCACGTCGGTCATGTAGACCTCGTTGAACTCGGCCTCGCCGGTGATCTGCCGCAGCGGGCGAACCTCAACACCCGGGGCCTTCATGTCGAGGGCGAAATAGGTCATGCCTCGGTGCTTGGGCACGTTCGGATCGGTGCGGGTGACGAGCATGCCGAAGTCGGCGATGTGGGCAAGCGTGTTCCACACCTTCTGGCCGTTGACGATCCATTCGTCGCCGTCCTTGATTGCCTTGGTGCCGAGACCGGCAAAGTCGGAGCCGGCGCCGGGTTCGGAGAACAACTGGCACCACTTCTCCTCGCCGGTGAACATCGGGCGAAGGAAGCGCTGTTTCACCTCTTCCGAGCCGTGGGTGAGGATCGTCGGGCCCGCTAGGGCGATGAAGAACATCGACGCGTCCATCGGGGGTGCTCCTGCCTCATGCAGGCGCTGGTTGACGACCTTCTGCAACTGGGGTCGTACCCCTAGGCCGCCGTGGCCTTCGGGGTACATGACCCAGGCGAGGCCCTGGTCGAACTGATGACCTCGGAATTCCTCGTAGCTCTGAGTCGAGGGATCGTTGTCGGCGAGGAGGGCGTCAAGGGCGGCTTCAACCCTCTGAAGTTCAGCGTCACTCATAAGTGACAGTCTGGCTGACAAATGACGTCGCGAGCTACTCGGCAGTCCAGCCTGTCGGCCACTACGGTCGACGCCCATGACGTCGCTTGCTGACTACGCCGCCGCCCATCGCATCGCCTATGACGAACTCGCGTCGCTGATCGCCGGCCTCGATGACGACCAACTTGCCACGCAATCGTTGTGTCCTGATTGGGATGTCCGTGCGTGTGCATCGCACGCCATCGGCATCGACAAAGCACTCACGGGGTGGGTGCCCGACCCCGAAAACCTTTTCGACTTCGCCATCGCCGCCCGGTTCATGGAGGAAGCAGCGTCGATGTCGCCCTCCGAGTTCGCCTCTGCTGTCGCTGCCCTCGCCGACAAGCGCGTCGCCGATCTCGAGTCGCTCGACCCTTCGGTTGTCGATGAACCGTCGATGACGCCGGTTGGTCCGCAGGCGTACGGCAACTTCTTGCAGATCCGCGTCTTCGATCTGTGGGTTCACAACCGCGACATCGCCATTCCGTTCGGTGTCGAGCTGCCTGATGGCGGCCCGACCGCTGAGCAGGCACTGAACGAAGTCCACCGTTCGATGGGGTACATCGCCGGCAAGAAGATCGGCCTCGAGGACGGGATATCGATGACCGTCGAGGTCACGGGTGGCGCACCTCGCACGATGCATGTCGCGGTCGACGGGCGTGCCGGCCTGGTCGGGTCACTCGACGATCCCACGTTCACCCTCACCGCCGACACGGAGACGTTTGTGATGCTGGCGTGTGGCCGAGTCGACCCACAAGCGCGCATCGACGCCGGCCGGATCTCCTGGACGGGCGATCCCGAATGGGGCGAGAAGGCCGCCCGCAACCTGCGCTTCACGATGTAAGGCTCAGCCGACGAGTGCCATCCCGGCATAGAGGGCCACACCGTTGCGCATGGCGTCCTCGTTCACTCGCATGAGGTTCGAATGGTTCGGCGCCGCAGTCGACCAGTGTTCGTCGTCGGGACATACGCCGAGGAAGGCCATCGAGCCCGGCACGTGTTGTAGCACGTAGCTGAAGTCCTCGGCGCCCATCACGGGTCGAGGCATCGCAACGAACGCGCCGCTGCCCATGATCTCGTTGGCGACCTGGGCGACGAGTTCTTGTTGACCTGCGTGATTGATCGTCACCGGGTAGCCGGGCGTGACGTTGGTGGTGCAGGTGCAGCCATGGGCGGCGGCGTTGCCTTCGGCGACTCGGCTGATGTTGTTCTGGAGGGTCTCGCGGGTGTGCTCATCGTGGGCGCGGATCGTGCCTTCCATCCATGCCTGATGCGGGATGATGTTGTTGGTCGTTCCCGCCTCGACATGGGCGACGGTGACGAGCCCGGACTGGGTTGCCTCAATGGAACGACCCACCATCGTGTGCAACCCGGTGATGGTCGAGGCCATGGCCGGGATCGGGTCGGCGCACTGGTGAGGTGC
Source organism: Acidimicrobiaceae bacterium (assembly GCA_002729125.1). Lineage (GTDB taxonomy): Bacteria > Actinomycetota > Acidimicrobiia > Acidimicrobiales > Aldehydirespiratoraceae > UBA11606. Next base: position 33,823 of record PBTQ01000090.1, read on the forward strand.
CGAGGCGTGGCCACCTTCGCCATGGATCGTGATCTCGAATCGGTCGGCTGAGGCCATGATCGCCCCGTCTTTGGTGGTGATCATGCCCGAGGGCATATTGGTGAACGCGTGGATCGCGAACGCCCGGTCGACACCGTCGAGCACGCCTTCCTCGATCATGAACTTTGCGCCGTGGAAGCCTTCCTCGCCGGGCTGGAACATGAAACGGATCTTCCCGGTGAAGGAGTCCTTGCTGTCGGCCAGAAGCTTTGCGGCGCTGACCAGCATGGCGACGTGGGTGTCGTGCCCGCAGGCGTGCATCCTTCCGTCGTGCTTGCTCTTGAAGTCCGAGGGGTAGTCCTCTTGCAGCGGGAGGGCATCCATATCGCCGCGCAGCAGCACGGTGGGGCCAGGCTTGCCTGAGTCGAGGTCGGCGACGACCGACGTGGTCGACTCGCCGAGCGTGATGTCGAGACCGAGGCCGGTGAGCGCCTCGGTGATCTTCGTCTGCGTCTCCGGGAGGTGCAGGCCGAGCTCGGGGTCGTGGTGGATCGCCCGCCGCAACTCGACCGTGTCAGCATCGAGGGCTTCTGCAGCGGTGGTGAGATCAGGTCCGAGTTCAGCGAGGCTCATGAGCAACGTTGGCCCATCAGGGAAGGGCTGCGCAACGCCCGGTCTAGGTTGAGGCCATGGCAGCGCTTTCTCACGACGAACGCATGGCGGCTCTGACCTTGGCCGACGTGTATCCGTATTACGTCACCAAGGCGGTGAAGAAGGGCCACTCCGAGCGTGAGCTGCTCGAGGCGATCGGCTAGCTGACCGGCCTGTCGAAAGCCGATATCGACCGCCATCTCGACGCAGAGTCGACATTCAAGGATGTTTTTGCTGAGGCTGAACTCAACCCGAATGCGTCGCTGATCACCGGCGTGATCTGTGGGGTGCGCGTCGAGAAGATCGAGAACCCGCTGACGCAAAAGGTTCGGTATCTCGACGAGCTCGCCAAGGGCAAGGCGATGGAGAAGATCCTCCGCGCTTGGCCACCCGCTACCGTCCGATCATGCGTTTGGGAGTGCACTTGCCGCAGTACGGACGGGCCGCGTCGCCGGAGGCGATCGTCTCGGTGGCTGCTCGGGCCGAGGAACTCGGCTTTACCGACGTGTGGGTTTCGGACCATGTTGCGATCCCGGCATCCCAGCGCTACCCCTCGCCGTACCTGTTCGATCCCGTGCTCACGCTCGGTTGGGCCGCCGCCGTCACGAGCCAGGTCCGACTCGGCACGAGCGTCATGGTGGTGCCCCAACATCACCCGCTCCAGCTCGCCAACCAACTCGCAAGCCTCGACCGGCTGAGCGGAGGCAGGGTGACACTAGGTGCCGGTGTCGGTTGGTCCAAGGCTGAGTTCGAGGCGCTGGATCAGGACTTCCACACCCGCGGCCGCCGCATGGACGAGGCCCTTGAACTCATGCGACTCGCCTGGACCACCGACCCGACCACGTATCGAGGCGACTTCTTCACGCTGGAGGAGTTCAAGATCCAGCCGAAGCCGGTCGGGTCGATCCCGATCTGGATCGGTGGCACGTCGGACGCCGCGATTGCCCGAGCCAGTCGGGCTGACGGCTACCAGGGCATCTCGATATCGCCCGACGAGATGGCGGCACTTGTCGATCGCTTGCGGGAGGCGGGTGCCGGCGACGATTTCGTCGTGAGCTATCGCACCGGCTGGGACCCGAACGGGATGGACCATCGCCAGATCGTCGACGAGGCCGAGGCGTACGCCGAGGCGGGTGTCCACCATGTCGTCGCTGCTCCGTGGCGACGCACTGCCGAGGAGTGGATCGACTCGATGGAGAGGTTGGTCGAGTTGGTGCCGCTCGATTGAGCGCTACTGGCGGCCCATCTCGGCTGCCAGCTCGGCCTTGCGTGCCTCGGCGTCTTGGCGGCTGATGAGCTGGAACTCCATTGTCTGAAGTTCGCCCTCGAAGGCGAACGGGGCGGCATACTCACGACTCACCGGCGATCCAGCGTCGAGCGCGACCGACATGCCAACGGAGGAGATCGTGCTCATCATCCACGGGATCTCGCCCGACCCGACGATGTTGCCGTCGACGGTGAGCGTGACCATGGCGGTGCGCTTCGGCCCTCGGAGGAACTGCGCGTGCAGGGTGGCGGCACCGTCGGGGATCGGCGACTCGGAACGGATGATCGTGTGGTGGTCGAACGCGTTGTAGTCGAACACGAGGTGGTCGTTCTTCACGAAGAA
>PBTQ01000091.1 GCA_002729125.1 Acidimicrobiaceae bacterium
CTCGCACCGGCCTCTACCGCTGCCTGTCCCAGCGCGGCGCCGATCCCGGCGGATGCGCCGACGATCAGGACCCGTCGTCGGATCAATGCATTTTCCATGTGATCACCCTTCCGCACGTTGCTCGACGGTGCCGGCCCATCGTTGCACCTGCTCGCCGATCCGATCCATCGTCAGCCCTTTTTCTGCAGTTTGCGCTTGAGGACCTTGCCGGCAGGGTTGCGTGGCAGTGCGTCGACGATGTCGACTCGTTCGGGCAACGCCTGCGTTCGAAGGCTCGCAGCGCGCAGGAACGCGCCGATGGACGCAAGGTCGGGTGTCGCCCCGTCGCTTGCGACGATCGCAGCAACGACGCGTTCGCCGGTGCGTTCGTCGGGAATCCCGAAAACTGCGACGTCAACGACCTCCTCCGAACTGAACAGGAGATCCTCGACCTCTTTCGCAGAGATGTTCTCGCCGTTGCGGATGATGATGTCCTTGAGGCGGCCGGTGATGGTGACATAGCCATCGTCGTCGATCACGCCGAGGTCGCCTGTTCGGAAGTAACCGTCGGCATCGAACGCATCGGCGTTGAGCGCAGGGTCGACGTAGCCGAGCATCACCTGCGGGCCCTTGGCCCGCAGCTCACCCTCGACGCCAGCCCGGCATCGGGTGCCATCGTCGGCGACGGCGATCAGGTCGACGCCAGGGAGGGCCCGGCCCTCGGAGTTCGCCATCTTCTCGTCGGGGTCGCTGACATCGCCGTTGGTGAGCACCGGTGCCTCGGTGAGACCCCAGCCAGAACACACGCCCACGCCACCGAGCTCGTCGACGACTCGACGGTGGAGTGCAGGTGGGATCGGAGCGCCGCCGCCTGGACATACCTTTAGCGACGGGAAGAGTCGGCCGGCCCCCTCCGCCGTGCGACGTCCTTGGGCAGCGAGGTACATCAGATAGAAGGGTGTCCCGGTCCCTGCGTGCGTGCAGTCATGCTCCGACAGGAAGTCAATCGTGGCGATCGGATCGACCGTCTCATCAAGGAGATGGGTGCAACCGGTCTGCAACGCCATGAAGAGCAGCCCGATACCCCCGATATGAGGGAATGGAAAGGTGAGGGAGTAGCGGTCGCCCGTCTGCACGTCGAGTCGTTGCCCCATGGCGAACGGGAACGCACCGACGGTGGTGTCGGTGTGTCGGGCGCCTTTCGGGTCGGCGGTGGTGCCTGAGGTGTAGGTCAGCCAGCGCACGTCGTCATCGGCTGGAGCTGTCACCGGAGGCAGCGTTGTGGGATCACCGGTCGGGAACGAGCCGGGACCGACGGTCAACGTGCGGAGGTCGGGCCCGTCGTGCTTGATCCGTTCGGCCATCGCTGCGAAGTCGAAACCGCCGAATTCGCCCGGTGTGATGAGGAGCGAGGTTCCGGCCTGACGGCAGCAAAAGCCGACTTCGCGGTCGCGATAGATCGTGATGATCGGGTTCTGGACGGCACCGAGGCGGGCGAGTGCGCCAGCCAACACCACGGTGTCGACCCAGGTCGGGAGGATCCAGGACACGATGTCGCCGGGCCTGACGCCGACATCGCGAAGGCCGGCGGCCATCGTGGCGACACGGTCGCGATACTCGCCGTAGGTGCACTGGTCGCCCTGCCGGGCGAGAAGCATCGTCTGGTCGGGCCAGCGGCCTGCTGCGTGGTCGATGAGTTCGACGAGCGTCGAGGGGGGCGAGGTCACGCGTCCTCCGGTTCGGTGAGAGCGCCGTTGGCGCGCATGCTAGTCACGACAAGTCCGGCCTGGTCTCGCAGCATCGTCGCGTAATGCGCAACGGCGTCGTCAATCCGTCCGTCTTCGAGCGCTGCGGCGACGAGCGGCAGTCGCTGACGAGCGACAGCGGCCGCTCCCATCACTTCGTCGAAGAAGTTGCCGGGGACCAAGCCGACCAGGCCCCGAGCGACTGCGTCGAAACGAGGGGATCCGCCGAGAAGATGGAGGTGTCGGCGGGCGGTGATGACCGAATCGAAGAGTTCGTCGTTCGAGGTTGCACTTCCTGCTGCGCAGAACTCGAGAATGAGCTGGTCGAGTTCGGACCCACGCTCGACCGCCTTGGCGATGGCAAAGCTGTCAACGCGGGCGTAGAGCTCGTAGATGTCGGCGACGGCCTCGGCGGTCACGGGCTCGACGAACGCGCCACGGTGTGGTGCCATCGAGATCACGCCGGCATAGGCGAGGGCGATGAGTGCCTCGCGGACAGGGATACGGCTGACGCCGAACCGGGCGGCGAGCTCGTCTTGGTTGAGTCGTTCACCGGCGGTGAGTTCGCCCGCCCAGATGAGACGGCGGACTTCAGCGGCGACTCGATCGCTGGTTGAGCTCCGATCGATCGGGGCGACATCGCTCATTGGTGTCTCATGACGTCGAGGTGCTCGGAGCGTGCGGTCACGGGGCTGCTTCCATTTGGGCGAAGCGTTGCACGAGCGCGTCGAGCGTCGCCGCGCAGGTTGTGGCGCCACCGGGCGGTTCGGGCAGCCGAACGGGACCGTGTTCCTTGCTCGGCAGCAGCACGGTGGCATGGCCCGGGCAGGTTGTTTCGCTCCGTTGGTTCTCACCCCAGATTTCGAGGTCGACCGCAGGTCGGTCGCCGTCGGCGAGGTAGCGCCGGGCGACGCGGCCCCGCACCCAGTGCGTGTCGCCCACATAGTTGAACCGTCGGAACTCGCAGTCGAGCTTCCAGAGCCAGGCGTCGTCTCCCATCCAATCGGTGCAGAGATGGATCAGCCAGCTTTCGCGCATGCGGCCGTAGTCGTAGGTGGCGGGGCTGCCCGCCCGACGTGCCCATTCGGGATCCCAGTGCACCCGTTGATGGACGTCGGGGATGTTCAGGTCGTCGCGCCGGAAGAAGCCGGGAATCCGTGCCCGCTGCTGATGCGCAAGATTCAGCGATTTCACGCCATACAGGCCCATGCCCACGCCGGTGTGCCACACGACGATGTCGGTGATGCGCAGCGGTCCCTTCACGAGCGGCGGGAGTTCGTCGCCTTCCTCGACATCTTCCCAGTACCTCGGAGTCGGGCCTCGTCGGCGCATGGCCGCCTCTGCAACGGCGTCCGCGATGTCGGCGATCTGCTCCTCGGTGTACGGCTCGATTTCCACCCCGAAGTTCTTGCCGCGGTCACCCTTGTCCTCGACGGTCTTGCGGTCGGTACGGATCATGAGCCGGAACTGGGCCGACAGCATGTGGTCGGGTGCACCGAAGACCTCCGCAGTCCATTCGTGCACCGTGCGATCCGCGAAGTCACTCCGTTTGTCATGCACGCCGACGAGCGCGTTACGTCGTGTCACGCTCGTGTGGGGCCGGAGCGGAGCCCACCACTCCCGGAAACTGCCTGCGTAATACGCGTGAGCGCCCTTCAGGGGGTCGCCCTTCAGCAGAGCTTTGGTGTCGGAATCAAGGTGCGTGACTTCGTTCTCGCCGATCATCGTGTCGCCGCCGTTGAGGTGGGGCGGCGCAATCGGGCCACCCCATCGTGTGGTGGGGCCGTAGGTCGGGTCACACCACAATGAGTTGTCGTCACCGCACGCCTCGGCCACGTGACGGAACGCGTCAGTGCCTGGATCGCGGTACCACGGAGGCTGTGGATGGGGTTGAGTGACACCGATGCGGGCCCGCAAGCGGGCGAGCGCGTGGTCGGTGATGGCGCCGTTCATCGGATCTCCACCCTTCGTTCGGTGAGGTCAAAGGTGCGTAGACCCCCACCGTCGGCCATGTCGGCAAGCCAGTGCGACTCAACCGGTGTGGCGTCTGGATCGATGCACAACGACCAGCTTCGTGGGCCGACCTGCTCGACGACGCAGCGGGGGTTAACAGACTGGGCCGTGTGGATGAAGCCGTCGAGCCAGTCCATCGGGCTCCGGCAGACGCTGTCGTCGAGCCCTGCACCGCCAAGAAACTCGATGGTTCCGGTCCGCTCGTCGTGGACCTCCACCCGGTAGTCGACGTAGTCCTCAACGAGGAAAGGGTCGAGTTGCAACATCTTGGCAATCGTTGTCATGTCGTTCCCCTCGACGGCCAGTGCGTCACGGAGGCGTCGAACGACAGCGGGGGCGATGGCCGCTCGGTGCTGGGGAGCTATTTCGTCGAGAAGGTCGACCCCGATGTTCTCGTCGACTGAGAAATAGGCGGCCCGCATGAGGAGATGGATGTCGAGCGCGAACTCCTTTGCCTGGCGCACGAGCACTGGGTGCGCGAAATCCTCGAGTCGGAGATCAGGGATAATCGGACCGCTGTAGTCGTGCATACCGCCGTCCTCGAACGCGTCACCGAGCTCAAAGGCGAACGATGCCGCTGCCGACTCAGCGACTACGTCGAGGCTCGGCTCTCCTGACCGTTTGCTCTGTTCATCGTCAACGAGTTCGACCCGCCAGCGGCAATGGTCGCCAGTGAACTCGTCAGGTTTAGGAGGCCGATGAACCGGCACGGCGCGAAGCTGCGGATTCGTGACAGCAAGGGTGGCATCGAAGGTCCGGTCTTCCATGTGGTGGCACATGTTGGTGACGAGCGCCGGGTCGTTACGAGAAATCTGGCGGAGGTAGTCGTGAGCTCCGCAGAACGGCAACCAAAACATGCCCAGGTTGTCGTCGACCAGCTCGAACCGGAAGTCGAGGAAGTGATGCGGCGCTCCGATGTCGAACTGAAAGCTTTTGAGTGCAGCCTCTGGCCCGTCGCCTCCGATACCGAGGTTCGCCTTATTTCGGGCGGTGTAGATCGGGCTAGCTCCCATCCACTCGCTATCGGCCTGGCGGATTGTGGCTTCCTGGCCAGCATGAATTGCGACGTGTGGCATCAGCGCTCGGTCGTGGAACATTGACAGGACCATTCGTTCCCGGCAGAGCCGGGCGAGGGCCGATCGAGAAAGCCGCTCGAGCGTCCAGTCCGGATCAAATGGGCCTCGGTAGTCGTCATCGGTCGTCACGACGGGTCCTGCCAGTCGATTCGGTCGTCGCGGTGCGGCTGACGGCCGGTGCGCCACGGACAAAGCGGTGCGGAGGCGAGCAGGATGCGATGCCAGTCGGTGGCGAGCGCCCGCATTTCGGCCCGCCAGCTCAGCACCGCAGGATCCGAGACCTGTGCGTGTTCGCCGGCGGCCCAAGCGGCGTAGCCCTCGGGAAGAGCCCACAACAAGACGATTTCATCCTCGTCGCGCATCGTGGTCCACCAAGCGCCGGCGAGCGTCCAGCCTTGCGGCTCATAGGCCTCGATGGCATGTGATCGCACCAACTCCAGCGCCTCGCCTGCAGTGCCCGGGGTGACCTTGATGATTTCGTGAGTGCAGACCTCGGCCCGAATCCCGGTGTTCAAGGAATCCTCGAGCGTCGGACTCCAGGGGGCGGGAAGGAGAACGCGATCGAAGCCGCCGCGCCGGAACTCGGCCGCCTCCTTCCACCACCGTTCGAGCTTGGGATCTTGCAGCCCCTGCCCGACGTTCTCGCCGGTCAGCGATCGAGCCAGCCCGGCGAGTCCCGGTTCTTCCCAGATGTTGCAGACCTGTGGCCACGGACCGGTGGTACCGACGACAGCCCAGATGCCGAAGCACGATTGCTCGCGATCCTCTTGGGCCATCGGTGACCAGTTGGCCGCCATGTGATGCATATAGTTCGCCCGGTGGGCGCCGCGAATGTCGATGAACTCGTGGATGTAGGCGCGATCGTTGCTCATGCGACCTCCAGGGCGGCCCACAGCTGATGTTTGAGTTGGCGGAGTTGGTCGAGGGGATGCCGTGCGATCGTCTCGGCGATGTTTTGCGCCCTCGCCCGGAGCTCTTCAGGCTCGACCACCTCGGAAAGGATTCCGAGCTGACGGGCGCGGTCCGCAGTGACGCGTTCATGTCGGCCGAGGTAGGCCATGCGGGCGATGGGCTCCATCGGACTTTTCTTCAGCATGCCGATCGTCTCAAAGGCGGTGACCTGCCCGACCGACACGTGTGGGTCCAGGAACTCGGCGTTGCTCGATGCGATGACGATGTCGGCGTCGGCAACGAAGTGGAGTCCGCCGCCGGCGCAGATTCCGTTGACCGCAGCGATCACCGGTTTTGTCACGCCGCAATGCCAGGCGGTGAGACGCAGTTCGGCACGCTTCGTCTGGCGAGAACTGGCTGTGAGTGCCTCCGGATCTCGAGCCAGTTGGACGACATCAAGCCCGGACTGGAAGGCGCGGCCGTTGCCGGTGTTCACGATCACCGAGACGTTGTCGTCAGCATCGAGTTCGGCCCACCCGCGCTCGAGGTCGACGAACATCTGCGCGTCGATGGCATTCGCCGCATCTGGACGATCGAAGATCAACCAGCCCACAGGGCCGTCGTGACGGATCTCGATCGTCATGTCGGATCCTCCTGGAGGATCTCCAACACATTGCCGTCGGGGTCGGTGAGCAAGGCGAAGGCGGCACCTGGCCGATGCGGTGTCACCGGGGTGAGCACGGATGCGCCGGCGTCGATGGCCTGCTGAACCGTTGCCGCGGCGTTGGCGACGTGGAGGGCGGCGTATCGAAATCCACTGGTGCTACTCCACCCGTTGCCCTCGGCGTCGCGGGGTGCCTCGGCCGGCTGGAAGATCTTGAGCATCGCCTGACCGTTGTGAAGGCGGTGCACCGTGCCCTGCGGGAACTCGAGTATGCGATCGAGCGTGAAGCCGAGTCCGCGCTCATAGAAGCGGCTGAGGTTCTTCCCGTCGTGGGTCACGATGCCTGCCTCGAGGCCGTGCACGGTCACGCCAACTCCTCGGCAAGACGACGCCGGAGGACCTTGCCGACCTCGGAGCGGGGGAGCGTGGTCACGTGGTGGTAGACGGTGGGCGCCTTGTAGGGAGCAAGGTTGGCTCGAACCGTGGTGTCGAGGACTTCGTCGTCGACGTCGCCGACGATTGCGGCCACGGGAACTTCGCCGAGTCGCTCGTCGGGCGCAGCGAAGACGGCGACATCGTCGACACCGGCGACCGAGCGGAGGACTTCTTCGACCTCATGGGGAAAGACCTTGTTACCGCCGCGATTGATGAGATCGCCGGCGCGACCCTCGATCCAGACGAAGTCGGCGTCGTCGATTCTCGCCAAATCACCCGTCCGCACGAAGCCATCCGTAGTCACTCGATCGTCGGCTAGATCGATCGCCGTGCTCGGCGGCCGGACGAGCAATTCGCCCACACCGTTGTCGTCGGGTTCGGCAATGCGGATCTCGACGCCAGCATGGGCACGGCCTACGGCCCCAATCCGATCCGGATGTGCTTTGGCGTCGGCGGCAGTCCAGCCGATGACCTCGCCGATCTCGGCTTGCCCGTAGCCGTTGAGCACGAACGCCGCGAAGCGGTCGGTAAATCGCTGAGCCTGGAACGGGGAGAGGGGAGCGGTGATCGAGCGGACGTAGCGGAGTGGATGGAGTGAGCTGATCGACGCGTCGTCGTTCAACATGGTCATCGCTGCAGGAGGCAGCACCGTCGAGCGAATCTCATGGCGCTGCACGAGTTCGGCGAACGTTGAGGTCTCGAAGTGATCCATCAGGACTAGCGGTGCGCCGGCTCGCAGTCCGAACAGGGCGTTGTACATGCCGGCGTTGAGCGTCATGGAGACCGGGATCAGGTTCGGGCTCGGAGGGCGGGAACGGTCGACCGGCGCACCTCGAAGCGGAGCGAGCACCCGGTCGATGATTTCGAGGTAGGCGTCGTGGGAATGGAGAATCGGCTTCGGTTCGCCCGTCGTGCCTGAGGTCCACAGCACGAAGGCGGCGTCAGGCGCCGATAGAGCGGCGGTTCGGGCCGTTGTCTTCTCGATCGCTGCCTCGGGCTGGCGGGGGTTGATCGGCACATAGACAGCTCCCGCTCGCCAGCAGCCGAACATCGCAATCAGCGCATCGATCCCGTCGGCCACGACGGGGATCGGCGATCCGTTGGTGACGTCGAGCGTCGCGGCGTAACGCTCGACCCGCTCGACTATGTCGGCCTTGGTGAAGGACGACGCGACGGTATGGACCAGTGGATCGTCATCCGCGAACGGATGGTCGAGCAGCAGGTCCAGCAAACTCACGACAGCGGTTTCCAGTTCGGATCACGCTTCTCGGCAAAGGCCATCGGCCCCTCGTTCTGATCGGGGTGACCCCACATCGACACCAGATGCTGGGCCCCCGCCTTGCAGGCATCGGTGAGCCCGTGTTCGAGGGCGCCCCACAGCGCCTTCTTCGTTGCGGCCATGGCCGCAGGACTGTTCTTCGCGATGGTCTCGCCGAGTTCCTGCGCTCGTTCGCGAAGTCGTTCGGGAGGGTCGACGATCTCGGAGATCATGCCCAACTCGAGCGCCCGTGCGGCATCCATACGTTCGTACTTGCCCATGAACGCCATGCGCATGACCGCCTCGACCGGCATCTTCTTCATCAACCCGATCGCTTCGATGGCGACCACTTGGCCCACCGAGACGTGCGGGTCGAAAAACTGGGCGTCGCTCGCTGCGATCACGATGTCGGCGTCGGCAACCCAGTGGA
>PBTQ01000092.1 GCA_002729125.1 Acidimicrobiaceae bacterium
CTACAGGCGATGTCGAACGGTCGATTCATTCTCGGGATGGGCACGAGTGGACCGCAGGTAATGGAGGGTTGGCACGGCGTGCGCTTCGACAAGCCGGTCACCCGCACACGCGAGACGATCGAGATCATCAACCGGATCGCCTCGGGCGAGCGGGTGTCGTACGAGGGGACGACCTACGAACTGCCGCTGCCCGAAAGCCAGGGGAAATCGATGCGCTCCCCCGTCGCCATGTGGCCGATCCCGATGTACGTCGCCTCGATGGGCCCTGCCAACCTGCGCCTCACCGGCGAGATGGGCCAGGGCTGGATCGGCACTGCGTTCCTCGCCGAACAGGCCGATGTGTATCTCGACCCGATCCGCGAAGGGGCCGAAGCCGCAGGACGATCGCTCGACGACATCGAGATCACCGTCGCTGCCGGGCTGGAATTCACCGACGACACCGAGGCCGCCGGTCGCCGCCACGCCGCCGGCTACGCCTTCACCATCGGTGCCATGGGATCGTCGAAGACGAACTTCTACAACCAGGCGTACACCCGTATGGGATTCGGAGAAGCGGTCGAAGAGGTCCAGCGGCTCTGGGCTGCCGGTGATCGCGAAGCAGCCGGCGCCGCCGTCCCGATCGAGATCGGGTTGCACACCAACCTCGTCGGCGGCGACGACGACATCACCGGCCGCTTACGGGCCTACCGCGACGCCGGCGTCGACACGATCCGGGTGGGGGTCGACCTCAACCCGACGACACTCGATGACCTGGCGCGCCTGAAGGATCTCGTCGACACGGTCAACACCGAATCGCCGGCACCGTCGACCTGACCGAAGGCGAAGGTGGCTGGGCGCCATGACGGCGCCGACGCTCAGTCAGCGTCGGGGGCCAGACTCGGCGGAAGGCTGAGCTTGCTCATGCGGGCGCCATCGACCACGACAACCTGACCGGAGACAAATCGGGCGTCGTCGCTCGCGAGAAAGGCAACGGCTGCGCCGACATCGGCCGGGTCACCGATGTGGCCGACGGGGTGCAGCTGCGCGAGTTCGGCGACGGCCTGATCACGGTTGGGCAGCCGGTCGACATAGCCCCGGTTGAGCGCGGTATCGATCCAGCCGGGCGCCACGGCGTTGCAACGAACTCCCATCGGGCCGAGGTCGACCGCCATCGCCGTAGTCAACCCGTGCACGCCACCTTTCGACGCGCCGTAGGCGGTGTGCAACGGATTGGTCGCAATGCCCTCGATCGAACCAATGTTGACAACGGCTCCCCCACCGTCGGCAACGAGCAGGTCGAGCAACGCCTTGGTCATCAGCCATGGGCCCCGCAGGTTCACCGCCATCGCCATGTCCCACTGTTCAACGGTCTGCTCGGAGATCGACGCCTCGAACATGATTCCGGCGTTGTTGATCAGCGCTGCAACCGAGTCGCCGCATTCGGTTGCAAAGCTCGTCGCCGATTCCTCCGATGTGACATCGAGATGCACCCACCGCTGGTTCGCGCCGAGATCGCCCGGATCTCGGAGATCCCCGACCACGACGAACGCGCCATCGGCGGCGAAACGATCGGCGATCGCTCGGCCGATGCCCTGGGCGGCACCGGTGACGACGACGGTCTTGCCTGTGTAACTCCTCATCACTGCTCCGTGCTCACTGGGCCGTGTATCCGCCGTCGAGGCTGAGGTTGGCACCGTGGATGTGGCGACTGGCGTCGGAACACAGGAACAGGGTGAGATCGGCGACTTCGCTCGGCTCCGGGATCCGACCCTCGGGAATCGAGGCCAGGTTGCGTTCGAACACCTCATCGGCGCTGGTGCCCGCAGGATGTTCAGAGACGAGCATGGGCGTGTCGACCGAACCAGGGCAGATCGCGTTGATGCGGATGCCCTCCGAGGCGTGATCGAGGGCCATCGCCCGGGTGAGGTTGGTGACCGCTCCCTTCGACGCGCAGTAGGCGACGAGGGCGGCCGAACCGACGAGACCACAGGTCGATGAGATGTTGACGATCACGCCACCGCCGCGCTGCCGCATGACCGGCGCGGCGGCCCGGGAGACAAAGAACGTCCCGTCGACATTGATCGACATCACCCGATGCCAGTCATCATCGGTGGTGCCCTCGGCGTCGGCCCGGTGGATCACGCCCGCAGCATTGACGACGATGTCAAGCCCGCCGAACTCGGCGAGGGCCGTGGCGACTAGGTGCTCGGCCTGGGTCGAGTCGGCGACATCGCCGATCGCCGGCGCAGCCGATCCTCCAGTCGATCGGATGGACTCGACGACCGCAGCCGTTCGCTCGGCATGGCGACCGGCAACGACGACCGACGCACCCGATGCTGCGAGCAAGGTGCAGATGGCGGTGCCCATACCCGAGGAGCCCCCGGAGACGAGCGCCACCTTTCCTTCGAGATCGACAGCCAGACCGCCCATGTCAGTTCCTCACTCTTCGATACCGGCCTGCCAGCGGCGCCAGCGGGCGTTGATGGCGACACCCCATCGATTGAACGGGTCGGGGAAGTTCCGGCTCGGCTTCGGTCCACCGAGCACGAGATCCATCAGCGGATCGTCCTCACCCATCATGTGTTCGGCGAGGAACTTGCCCGAGATCGTGCCCTTGGCCATGCCGACGCCTTGGTAGGCCATCGTGCTCCACAGCCCGTCCCCGATCTTGCCGCAGACCCCGGCGCCGTTGCGGCTCAGGCTGAGCGCACCGCCCCACGAGTACTCGAACTCGAGGTCGGGCAACATCGGGTAGCGGTTCCGGAAGCTCTTTTCGTGCACCTTCACGACCTTGGCCATACCGGCGCGGGCATCACTCGTGCGGCTGAAGGTGTACTGGTTGCGAATGAGGATCCGGTTGTCGGGACGACGACGCACGGTCGTGCCCGCTGGGTGCGCCGGGATGATGCCGTAGTCGTCCTCACCACCGAGCGCCTCGACCTCGTCGGCGGTCATCGGACGGGTCATCGATCCCCATGTGATGAGCGGCAGGAGGCGGTTCTTGAACAGGCCGAATCCCTCACCGAAGCCATTGGCAGCGATCACGAGCGACGGGGTGGTGAGCGTGCCGCGCTCGGTGCGCAACACGTGGGGTGGGCCAAGCCCGAAGTCGGTGACCGCGGAGTTTTCGAACACCCGAACATTCTCGAGAAGGCTCTCCGCAAGGCCGATCGCCAGCTGGGCCGGCTGCGCGATCGCACTGTGCGGACAGTGAATGCCGTACTGGTAGAAGCCGGTGCCGAACTTCACCTTCAGCTGTTCGGCGCCGAGCGTCTCGTACTGCTCGTCGATTGCATCGAGTGACTCGGCAAAGCCTTGCAGGACCCGTGCGCCCTTCTCGCCCCCGGCGGCGTGCGTCTTGCCGACCCGCTGCCAGTCGCAGTCAATGGCGTTCGCGGTGACGATCTCCTCGAGCCAGTCGATGCCCGCCCGATTGAGCGCGATCTGTCGCCTGGCGTTCTCGGTGTCCTCCTTGAATCCCTTCGAACGGATGTTGTGAGCGTGGTCGATGATGAAGCCAGAGCAGCGACCGGCGGCGTTGTTGCCGATGCGGTCGGCCTCGACCAGCGCAATCTCGGCAGCGGGGTCGAGCTCTGCGAGTCGCCGGGCGACCGCGAGGCCGCCGTAGCCGGCACCGATGACGACATGGTCGACGACGAGGTCACCGGTCAGCACGGTCGGCTCGGGTTGGGGCCCGAGGATCTCCAACCAGCCGTTCTGCTGGTCGTAGCGGGGAAGCAGGGAAACAGGGGGCATCGGCCTCAGGAGATGTCGAAGCGGTCGGAGTTCAGCTCAGATCGAGCCAGATCGTCTTGGTCTCGGTGTACTGCTCGTGGGCATGGACGCCATTGTCACGGCCACCGAATCCCGACAGGCCGTAGCCGCCGAACGGGGTGGTCATGTCGCCCTCGGAATAACAGTTGACGGACACGGTGCCGGCCCGGAGCATGCGACTCGCAAGATGCGCGCTTCGCACGTTCGAGGTAAACACCGAGGCGTGGAGGCCGTAGTCAGTGTCGTTGGCCATGGCGATGCCCTCGTCAGCGTGGGTGAAAGTCGACACCGACAGCACCGGACCGAAGACCTCGTCACGAGCGACAGTCATGTCGGGAGTGACGTCGGTGAAGATCGTCGGCTCGACGAACCAGCCGCCGGACTCGGCACGGGTCTGGTTGCCGCCGCAGCGAAGGGTGGCACCCTCATCCTTGGCCTTCTCGATGTTCGAGAGGATCTTCTCCATATGGGAGGGCTCGATGATGCCCCCCATGCGGGTCTCCGGATCGAGCGGATCACCGAGCACCCACTCGTGCATGGCCTCGTCGATCCGGTCGAGCGTCTCGTCTGCAATCGACTCGTGCAACAGCAGGCGCGAGTTCGACGAGCAGTTCTGGCCGGCGTTCCAGAAGATAGCCTCGCAAGCGTTCGCGGCGACCTTGTCGAGATCTTCGGCATCACCCATGACCACCATGGGCGACTTGCCACCACACTCGAGCAGCACCCGTTTGAGGTTCGAATCGGCCGAGTAGCGCAGGAACATGCGGCCGACCTCGGTCGAACCGGTGAAGCCGACGCAGTCGACCTGCGAGTGAAGGCCAAGCGCCGCTCCGGTGGTCTCGCCGAACCCGGGGACGACATTGAGCACACCATCAGGCAGTCCGGCCTCGGTGGCGAGCTCGGCGATGCGGATGGTCGACATCGATGTCTGTTCCGCTGGCTTCAGCACCATCGTGTTGCCGGCGGCGAGGGCCGGGCCGATCTTCCAGGCGGCCATCATCAGGGGGTAGTTCCACGGCAGCACGGCACCGACCACACCGATCGGCTCGCGCACCACCGTGGACACGACACCAGGTCCCGAAGGCGTGGCCAAGTCGTAGACCTTGTCGGCGAGCTCGGCATGCCACATCAGACACGCGACGGTTTCGGGCAGATCGATGGTGGACGAGTCGAAGATCGGCTTCCCGGCTTCGAGCGTCTCCATCACCGCGAGCTCGTCGGCATGGGCCTCGATCAACAGGGCGAACCGCTTGAGCAGGTTGCGCCGATCAGCCGGCGCCATCCGACCCCATGGGCCGTTGTCGAAGGCGTCGCGTGCCGCCGCCACCGCGCGATCGATGTCCTCCTGTGCACCCTCGGCGACCTGGGCGAGCTCTTCGCCCGTCGCCGGGTTCAACGTCGCAAACGTGGCACCACTGGCGGACTCGACAGAACGGCCACCGATCAGCATTCGGGTCGGCGGCGTGACGGATGCGGCAAGCGCCGCCGGGTCGAACTGGAGGGTCATCTCACGCCTTTCACTTGCCTCCGGCACGGCCGGAGTTCGTCGCTCGGCTCACGCCGGAATTGTGTGTCATCTGGACCAGCCAGTCCTTTTCGTCGTCCCACTCGCGGAACACGAGCGTGTCCCGATTGGTGCCGTTGATCGGCAAGGTCGACAGGGCGGTCTGCAACGCGACCCGACCCTGACGGGTCATCGGCATGACCGGGCGACGACACGGGCCGACGGCTCGACCGACCATGTTCGTGGCCGTCTTGACCGCGGAGTTGTACTCGGCGTCAACATTGTTCTCCCAGAAGAACATGTTCGCCGGGAGCATCTGCTCCCAGAGCCTGAGAGCACCGGCGTGATCACCGGACTGCACCAGGTTCCAGAGCTGCACGCACTCGTGCGGCATGACGTTGGCCGCACCCCAGATCCAGCCCGCTGCACCCGACATCGCGGCGTACGGAGCCAACGGGTCGGCGCCGGCGAGCACATGGCCACCGATACCGATCAGCTTCTGGAGGCGGATCAGATCGCCGGTGGAGTCCTTGATGTAGTCGATGTTCTCCATCGCCATGAGCTGGCGGTACAGGTCAGGATGAATGTCGAAGCCACTGTTGACCGGGATGTTGTACAGCACGATCGGGATGTCGATCGCTTTGGCGAGCTTCTCGTAGTGAAAGAGCACCCCGCGTTCGAACGGCCCCTCGAAGTACGGCGGCAACACCATCGCGGCCGCCGCCCCGTGATCAGCGGCCCTGCGCGTGCGTTCGATCGCATCGGTGGTAGTGATCGCCGAGGTCTGCGCAACCACTGGGATGCGACCGTCGACGATCTCGCATCCGAGCGAGATGATGCGATCCTTTTCGTCGTCGGACAGGAACGCGAACTCACCGGTGCCGGCGCACAGCACGAGGCCGTGGACGCCTGCGTCGATCAGGCTCTCGATGTGGTCACGCAGGCGACCGTGGTCGAGGTGTTCACCGGTGTCGTCGAACGGCGAACTCATCGCCGCGCACACGCCGTGCAGAAGTGGAGTGGTCATGCTCTTCTCTCGATCTACTCGAGTGTCTCGGGGATCTCTCGCACGCGACGGTCGATGAAGTCGCGCAGCGCTTCGTCGACATCGTCGGGCAGCTCGGGTTCGTCGTAGTCGGCGAGCATCTGCTTCGCCTTCTTCGTGCCGCGTGACTCGGTGTCCTCGGCCCCGGCAGCGAGCCACTGCTCGTAGCCGTCACTGTCCATTAACTCGGGCATAGCAAACGCGGACTCGAAGTTGGCAAGCGTGTGGGCAGTGCCGAGGAAGTGCCCGCCGGGCTCGACCTCATCCATCGCCTCGAGTGCACCGTCGAGCTCATCGAAGTCAATACCCTCGACGAAGCGGCGGAACATTTCGGCCTGCTCGCCGTCGACCACCGCCTTGGCGTAGCTCTGACACAGCGCCGACTCCATGTACCCCGTGGTCGAGAGCACGAAGTTCGCGCCGGCGAGCGCCACACCGAACATGTTGCGGGCAGCCTCATAACCGGCCTGGGCGTCGAAGGCTTTCGATGCCGTGCACATGCCCGAGCAGCGCCATGGCAGCCGATAGCGGCGGGCGAGTTGGCCGACCAGCAGGTTCATATGGTCGATGTCGGGGGTGCCGGCCATCGGCGCGCCCGACTTCATCGACACGGTGGCGAGCCACTGGCCATAGACCGCTGGCGCGCCCGGCCGAACGATCTGGCTGAACGCAACACCGGCGAGCGCCTCGGCATTGATCTGCACGACCGCACCGATCGTCGACGCTGGTGTCGATGCCCCGCCGAGCACGAATGGTGAGAACAACATCGCCTGGTTGGCGCCGCTGTAGACCTTGACGGCGTCGAGCATGGTCGAATCCCAGACGAGCGGTGAGTTGCCGTTGGCCAGGCACGTCATCACCGTGTTCTGGTCGACGAACTCCTCGCCAAACAGCATCTGCGCCATCGTCAGGGAGTCTTCGGCCCGCTCCCGACTGGTGACCGCACCCATGAACGGCTTCGTCGAGTGCTTCATCAACGAGTAGGTCATGTGCAGATGCCGATGCGGCACTGCGATGTCCATCGGCTCGCAGAGCACACCCCCTGCCATCTGCATCGCCGGGGTCATCTGAGCGATTTTGGCGAAATTGTGGAAGTCGTTGAGCGTGGCGTTGCGACGGTTGCCATCGAGATCACGAACGAACGGTGCGCCGTACGCAGGTGTGAAGATGCTCTTGCGGCCGCCGAGGGTCACAGTGCGCGCAGGGTCGCGACTAACCATCGTGTACTCACTCGGCGCCGTGGCGATGAGCTCCATGAGGAACTCGCGTTCGATGCGCAGGCGATAGCCGTCGATGGACACACCGCCACCCGAGCCGGCCTGGCGCCACATCTCGATCGATTCCTCATCGCGGAAGTCGATGCCGGTGGTCTCGAGCAAGCGCATCGTGCGGTCGTGCACGATGTCGACCTGCTCGGGCAATAGCGCATCCATGTAGGGGATGCCCCGCTCCATCTCGGGGAGATAGCGCTGGGTATAGGCGGTGCGGGCGTCGCGACGGGCGCCGCGACCGCGACGACCAGCGCGCGCCGGTGCGGTGGTCTCTGTCATGAGAGGTCCCCCGCTTCGAGGGTGGTCGAAAGATGAGAACGAAGGGCGTCGACAGCATCGTCGGTGCCCGAGGAGACAACTGGACGGAGCACGAAGGCGACAGGAGGAAGCGCCATCCCACCAAGACCGGCCCACGGCCGCATGCCGTCAGTTACGTGCGGGGTGTTGAGCACAGCGACACCGAGGCCAGCGGTGACCGCCGCTTGGACACCTTGGATCGACGGGCATTCCATGACCCTTCGGTACGAACGCCCGGCATCGGCCATCGCCGAGGCGAACCATGGCTCGTACAGACACTGCGGTCCAAAGGAGATGAGCGGAACCTCGTCGACACCATCGAAGTCGGCATCGGCCGCCTGCACGACCGTGAGCTCATCGCGCCGCCACACGTCGTCGGCCGGCCGAACAGCATCGCCGGTGTCGAGCACCTGAAGCAGCGCCACGTCGATCTCGCCGGAATCGAGCCATCCAGCGACGACGGCAGAGTCGCGGACCCGAACCTCAAGCGCGATCTCTGGATGAGTCCGGCCGAATCGGCTCGCCACCTCAGCAAGCTGGGTGGCGGCAACCTCTTCGTTACAGCCAAGACGAACGGTGCCGCTCACGTTCGAGCGCTGGAGGGCATCGACTGCCCGATCGTGCGCGTCGACGATCGCCTCGGCGTGCGCCAGCAAGTCTCGCCCGTCGGGGGTAAGCACGAAGCTCTGTCCATCGCGCCTCAACAGATCTCGTCCGATGCGCTCCTCGAGCCGACGAATCTTGTGACTCACCGCTGACTGGGTGACCCCAAGACGCTCGGCCGCCGCCGTGAAGCCCTCGGCGGCGACCAGTTGACGAAAGACGCGCAACGACTCGACGTCCAGTCGGACATTGCTGTCAGTCGGCGATGCCCCCACGATCCGGATAATGACATGCTGTCATCGCAGCCGCAAGATCCATGACAACAGGTGAAGAGCTACGGCCCGACTCGACGGCCCGCCCCGGATCAATCGCAGATCAGGAAACGGGCCATGATCTCGAATGGCGGCTCGTCGACACTCTCAAGCGCCAGGTAGGTCCAGCCGCCACGCTGCTGCACCGCTGGGTACCCAAAATCGTTCATGACCGCCGGTATCCCAACCTCGGCGCCAATCTGGGCGAGGCTCATGCCGACGTCAACACCGTCGTGCAGCGTGATGACCCACTCATCGGGCTGAGGGTCCACCGGGAGCGAGCCAGTCGGAATCGCTGAGCCGGGGCGCCAGCTCCAGTTGACCAGCGTCTCCACGCCGTCCTGGCTGCGGAAGTTCAACAGGAGCCCGCCCCACCGCATCGTGCGCTCGTTGAGCTCACCCGGCCCGTCGAAGGGGCACCCTTCGATCCAGCCGGTGTCGCTGTCAGGCGCACTGAAGACTTCGAACATTGCGTATTCGACCTCGTCGAGAAGCGAATCCAATGGCAGCCCGAGCACGGTTTGCTCTGGCACGTTCGCGACCTCTTGGACCAACGGCGGCGGCATCGTGGTGGTCGTGGTAGTCGTCGGGGCCGTGGAGGTAGTCGTCGGTGTCGCTGACGCAGGCGTGACCGCTGCGTCCTCGCTCTCCGCTTCCTGTTCGGAAGGGTTGGTATCGGCGGAGGTCGCCACGTCCGACCCCGCACCGGTCGTCTCGTCGTCGCCGGAGAGAGCGCCGAATCCCAAGCCGGCGATGACACCGACCAACAAGATGATGATGCCGATCAGAACGAGTTCCCGCTGCCGCATCGCAACTCCTTTACGCCTCGAGCGCTGCTCAGGTGTTCAACTCGACCGCCGTGGCTTCAACGGCCGAGAGGATCTTCGCATAGCCGGTGCATCGACACAGGTTTCCGCTCAAACCGATGCGGGCCGCGTCAAGCTCAGGGCGCTCGTCGCGTTCGAGCAGCGCCTTCGCCGACATGATCATGCCGGGCGTGCAGAACCCACACTGCACACCGCCCGCTTCCAGAAGGTTGCGCTGCAGGGCGTGCATTTCCGGACCGTCCATCACCCCCTCGATCGTGGTGACCTGGCGGCCCTGCGCCTGGACGGCGAGATAGCTGCACGAGTTCACGGGCTGCCCATCGAGCAACACCATGCATGCGCCGCACTCACAGTCGTCGCACCCTTCCTTGGTGCCGGTAAGGCCGACGTTTTCCCGGATCACCGACAGGAGGTTCTTTCCCTGGTCGGCGTTGACGGGATACGTGACCCCGTTGACGTCGAGTTCATAGCTGGTGGTCATCACGCTGCTCCGATACCGATCGAACGGTTGACAGGGACGGCGATCGACTCGCCGTCGGCTCGGCGGGCGGCGGCGTCCACGGCGCGCTTGGCCATCACACCGATGCAATGCCGTCGGTAACGATCACTCGCCCGCAGATCGCTGATCGGCGCGGCCTGTTCGGAGGCGAGCGCGCCAGCCACCGGGCCTGCGGCGGCAGCGGTTCGCCCAACCAACGCCTCGTTTACGCCATCGACCGAGAGAATCGTCGGGGCCACCGCGGCGAGCGCGACCGCCACCGAGGCGACGGTGCCGTCGGCTGCAAGTGTCACCGCAGCCGCCGCACCGACGACCGCAATCTCCATCGCCCGCCGGTACTCGAGCCGGACATAGGCACTACCGCATCGGTCCCGGGCCGGCGGAAGGTGCAGAGCGACCAAGAGCTCGCCCGGGTTGGCCGTCGTGCGACCCGGACCGGCCCAGAGCTCATCGAGTGACACCGTACGGCCCCCGGTCACCGACCGCAGCTCGGCGGTCGCGCCCAGCACCGTCAGCGGGGCGCCGGTGTCCATCGCTGGCGAACCGTTCATCACGTTGCCGCCGAGGGTGCCGACGTGGCGGGTCGACGGCGAACCAACGAGCGCTGACGCATCGGCGATTGCGGTGTACGACCCGACGATGACCGGATCGGTCATCACCTCGGCGTGGGACATCAATGCACCGACCCGCACGCCGGCACTGTCGAGTTCGACGCCGCCCAGTTCGTCGATACGATCAATGGCGACGAGGTCGGCAGGGAGTGCCGCCTTGCCGTGCCGTGCACCGACGACCAGATCCGTGCCCCCGGCGATCGGTCGAGCTCCCGCACCCAGGGCGACGAGCGCCTCATCGACGGTGGTAGCAATGGTAAAGCTCACGATGACATCCCTTCGCTTGTCATCCAGACCCGTTCGGCGGTCATCGGCAGCTGGCGCACGGGCATGCCGACCAGCTTCGCAACACCGTTGGCGATCGCCGCGGCCGTCGGGACGTTCGGGGCCTCGGCCAAACCCTTGGCGCCGTACGGCCCCGCGTTCGGGTCCGGGATCTCGATGAACTCGGTGTGGATCGTTGGTGCGTCGGCCGCAGTCTGCAGCTTGTACTCGAGCAAGCCGGTGTTGCGCTGCTTCGCGTCGTCGCCGTACTGGGTGCCCTCGGTGAGCGCCTGACCGACACCCATCATGATGCCGCCCTCGACCTGGCCGTGCGCCGCGACCGGATTGATGATGGTTCCAGAGTCGTGAGCGGCAGAGACGTCAAGAACCCGCACCACGCCGGTCTCGCGATCGAGTCGGACGTGAACGGCGTGGCAGGCGAACTGAGGCCCCGCCCAGCCTGCGAGACCCTGGTCGCCAACACACACCGCCGACACCGATGGATACTCCGGTGGCGTGCCGGAACCTTTCCCGATCAACATCTCGCCTTCGGCGGCAACACCAGCCAGTTCGACGATCGAGACGGCCTTGTCGGGCGAACCGGAGACGTGTGCCTTCCCCGAGGCGAGCACGATGTCATCGGGAGCCGCTTCGAGTCGGTCAGCAGCAAGATCACGCAGCTGCGCAGCAACCTCACGGGCACCTTCGACGACGGCGCGACCGTTGTTGAGCAGGGTCTGCGAACCGGTGGCGCCGGTGTCGTAGGGGGCCGCTGACGTGTCCTGATACACGAGCTGGAAATCCTCAGGCTCCATCCCAAGCTCCTTCGCCGCCAGCATCCGGAGGGTCATGACCGAACCAGTGCCGCACTCTTGGGCGCCGGTGATGACCATGCCAGAGCCGTCACTGTCGATCTTGATGTACGCACCGGACGGGCCAGGAAAGCTCGGCCACCACGAGATTGCGACACCGACCGCCTCGTTGTCAGGCAGGTCGTCGCCGTAGGCCGAGGCCTCGACAGCAGCATCGAGACAGCGACGGAGTCCGATCTCGCCGTACACCTGACCGGCGGCGCCCTCAATCCCCTCGTCGACGATATTGGCTCGACGGAACTCGACCGGATCCATGCCGACCATGGCGGCGAGCTCGTCGGTGTGGGACTCGAGCGCCCAACAGGCCTGAGGCGCCGTTGGCGCCCGCACCGAACCCGACGGCTGATGGTTGGTGTAGACGAGCGATGCCTCGATCTTCACGGCCTCCATCGCGTACGGGCCGGCGACATGCATTGCGGCCAGCTGCGGGAAGAAGGCCGCATCGGCCGTGTAGGCGCCGTTGTCGATGGCAATCCATCCACTCCGGGCCACGAGCGTGCCGTCGGCCTTCACCCCGGAGGTGATGTCGACGATCATCCCTTCGCGACGACGATCCGGCGCGACCATCTCCTCCTGACGCGAAAAGACGAGCTTCACCGGGCGACGGGCTGCCTTGGCGAGCGCAGCGACGTGGGCCTCGAAGTGGAACCCGCACTTGCCCCCGAAACCTCCACCAAGGTGAGGCACGATCACCCGAACCTTGCTTGCCGGCATCTGCAGCGTCTCGCAGACCCCCGCCCGAGCGTCGAAGGGCACCTGAGTCGAGGTCCAGATCGTGACCTTCTCACCCTCCCACTGGGCAACGACGGCCCGGGGTTCGATCGGCAGGGCGTGACAGCCGTCGGCGACATAGCGGCTCATGACGACATGGTCGGCGTTCGCCATTGCGGCGTCGACATCACCCTTTTCGATCGAGGAGAACGACGCGACGTTGGGTCGCTGCACGGTGTCGCCGGTGACGGCGTAGGACTCCCAGTCCTGGTGAACGAGCGGAGATCCGTCGGCCATCGCCGCCTCGAGATCATCGACGATCGGAAGATCCTCGTACTCGACGACGATGGCGTCGGCCGCGGCCTGTGCCGTGGCGGCGTCGACCGCTGCAACGGCAGCCACCAGTTCGCCCTCGAAACGGACAACGTCCTTTGCGAACAGCCGCCGGTCGGGCACGACTGGGCTGTAGATCACGTCGGGTACATCGGCGGCAGTCAGCACGGCGAAGACGCCAGGCATCGCCGATGCAGCACTCGTGTCGAGCTTCGTGATGCGGGCGTGCGAGACGCCGGCATAGCGGAACTTGGCGACCAGCTGGCCGGTCAGATTGATGTCGGCGGCGTAGCGACCGCTACCGGTCACCTTGTCGGGGCCGTCGGCGCGAACGAAACGCGGAACCTCGGCAATGGCCATCAACCCTCCTAAAAACGGACGACGTCGGGTCACTATCGCACGCAACACGCCAGTTCGTCTGCGCTCGGCGGGCGCCGTCAGCCCGGGCGCAGCTCCGCCTCGCGGCGCACCACGAAGGCGAGCCCACTGATCACGATCACCACGCCGAGTACCTGCACGGCGCTGACGTCCTCGTTGAGGAACAGGAAAGCACCAGCAGTCGAGAGCGCCGGCACGGAGAGATTGAGCATGGAGGCGATCACGAGTCGTACGTGGGCGTGCGCCCAGTTCATCAGCATGTGCCCGGTACCGGGCACCGCTAGCAGCGAAGCGAGCCAGAGCCATTGGGGGGCATCAGGAACGTCGAGACCGCCAGCGTCGACGATCGCCACCGGCAACAAGGTGACCGACCCAACGATCCAGAGACAGGCCTGAAACTCGAGGATCGGCACCGTCGCTCGTCCCTTCTTGGCGAAGGCGAAGTACGCAGCGAAGAAGAACATCGAGACGAAGGCGAGGAGATCACCCCACGGCTGCCACGTGGAGTGTTGCGACGAACCGAAGAGCACGAGCGCCACACCGATCGTGGCGACACCGGTGATGGCGACAAGCAGGCCAGTGACCTTCTCGTGAAAGGCTCGGGACGCGACACCGAGCAGGACCAGCGGGGTGAGGTTCGAGATGACCGCTGCGTTCGCCACGGTGGTGCTGCGCAACGCCACGAAGAAGATGGCGATCTCGATGCTGATCACCACGCCGGCGGGGGCGACAGCACGGAGCATGGCGGGCGTGATCTGACGACCGGAAACGTAGACGATCGTCGAGAAGACGACGGCGCCAAGCGCGATGCGCCAAAAGGCGATCTGGAGCCCCGACATCGGCGCCTCCACCACCATCACGTTGCCGGCGGACCAGCACACGACCGCCACGGCCGCAGCGGCGATGCCCGCAGGCGTCGACCGCGATTCGGTCACCCGGCGTCGATCCTGGCCTGGACGTGCGGCATGACATAGCCGGCGTAGCGCGCCTGCACATCAAGCCGCTGCCAGTCGGTTTCGCTGACCACCCCGCGACAGACATCAGTGCCGCACAGACAATCGAGGCGATACGGCTCGACGCGGGCCATCGCGTAGTCGTGACAGAGCTCCTCGCCCACCTCGATGTCACGCACCGCCACATAGGTGACGTTGCCCTGGAAACCGACGTTGGCGTCACACGAGTGGTTGATGTGCACCACCATGTCGTCATATTCGTTGGCGTGACGAGGGCTCAAGAAGAGCCCCTCCCCAATCTGCAAGCTGAAATCGCCGATCTCTGCAGTGAGTCGTTGGACTTCGTCGAAGCCGACGACATGGCCGACCTTGATCGCCACCGGCTCGTCCTTCGCAATCGGCTCGTTGGCGAACACGGCGAGACCACCGAGATGGCTCTCTCGCACATCGACCTTCGGTGAACGCCACACCTGTATCGGCTCCATCATGGGAGTATGGCAGGCTCCCTGCTGATGACCGATCCGACCGCCGGGCTTCCCGAGATCCGCCGACGCACGCGCCGGGCGCTGATCGGCTCGGTGCTGCCCGCGGGCATGGGCACGTCGGCGAGCTTCGCTGCAACCAGCCTCGTCGCTGAGGACATCACCGGCAGCGACACACTTGCGACCTTCGCTGCGTCGATGATCTCGATCGGCGGGGCGATCACGGCGGTGCCGCTCGGCCGCTACATGGCGGAGCACGGACGTCGCCCAGGCCTCCTCCGAGCCTGGGTCATCGGCGCACTCGGGGCGTTCTTCGCCTTCCTTGCGGTGGTCACCGAGGTCTACCCCCTCCTGCTGATCGGGGTGCTCGGCATCGGTATCGGGCAGGCCGCCAACCTCGCTGCCCGCTATGCCGCCGCCGACCTCGCCGAGGAGACCAACCGGGCCCGAGAAATCGGCATCGTCGTCTGGGCGGGATCAATCGGTTCGGTGCTCGGCCCGACGGTCGCGCTCGGCGGAACCGGCTGGATCGCCGCAGACCTCCTCGGCCTCGATGAGCTCGCCGGCCCCTTCATGATGGCGATCATCGTGTTCACAATCGCTATCGTCGTGGTCGATCGACAGCTTCGGCCTGATCCACTGCTGCTCTCCCAGCAACTCGACGTTGCCGGGGCCGAACAGCCCGAAAAGCCGTCGCTGTACGAGTCGTTCCACAAGCTCGCGACCCACCGCTTCGCTGCGATCGCAGTGTTCGCGATGGCGGTCGGACAGGGCGTCATGGTTGCGGTCATGACCGTCACACCGCTGCACATGGACGAGGGGGCTCACGAGACTCACGTGATCGGGCTCGTGATCTCGCTTCACATCGTCGGCATGTACTTCTTTTCACCGCTCGTCGGTTGGCTCGTCGACCGCCTGCCGGTCGTGCTGATGGTCGGTGCCGCAGGCGTGATCCTTTTCCTTGGTGCTGAGATGGCCTCCCACACCGACCCGGAAGACAGCCTCGGCGTGTTCGTCGGTCTGTTGCTCGTCGGTATCGGCTGGTCGTTCGCCATGATCTCCGGCAGTGCACTACTCACCTCGGCGTTCTCGGCATCGGAACGCGCGTCGGTGCAGGGCGCGGCCGACTTCACGATGGTCGCCAGTGGCGCAACCGGTGGGCTGCTCTCCGGTGTGATCGTCGAGGCCAGCAGCTATCACGCGCTTAGCCACTGGGCAGCCGTACTGGCGCTCTCGCTCGTTACCGCTGCGGCGCACCAGGTGGTCACCGACGCCAAACCGCGGAAAACCACCACGGCCTAACCACCCGGCTACCCAAGGGCGATCAGGGACGTACCGGCAAGCACGCCGGCGATCCCGGCGCCCTGCCACCACCGCAGCGGATGCCCGAGGAAGCGATACATCAGGTAGGCGCTCACGGCCGGGAAGAGTGAGCTGGTGACCCCGACGATGGCGAGGTCATAGCGCTGAGTGCCGTAGACGTAACACAGGAGCGCAAAGCCACCGAAGACACCGCCCACCACGCCGGCCGGCAGGTCGCGGCGAGGGACGAGCACGGGCAGCCCCATGATCGCAGCGACGATCACCGCGACGATCAGGCTCGAGAACCGGTTGGCCACGACCGACCACATGCCCGACGCTTCGCTGGTCAATCCACCAAGGAGCGTGCCGATGCCGTAGAGGGTGCCAGCCGCCAGGCCCCAACGAACACCGAGCCAGACCCGATCACCGACGTCGAGAGAGATCGTGGTCAACAGCAGCGAGACGACGGCGACACCGACACCAACCCAGACAAGGGCGGACGGCCGAGCCCCGTCGATGACGTCGTAGAACAGGGGCCACACTGCGATTTGCAGCGCGATCAACGGCGCCACGACGCCAACCGACGACCGCTGAATCCCGGCGAAATAGAAGACCAAGCCGAACGCCATGAACACACCGGACCCAGCGCCCAACGCCATGTCGCGACCGGTGAGGTCCCCAGCGACAAAGACCGTGCCCACGAGCGCGACCACGCCCGCCGGGACGAACGCCATCACCACCACGGTCACAATGTGGGACCGCTTCGTGATCGAAACGAGGAAGAGGTCGGACAGGCCGATGAAGAGCGAGGTCAGCGACCCGAAGAGCACACCCATCACGCAACCCCGATCACCGCAACGCCGGCAGCACAGATGATCGCACCGACGACCTGCCACCAGCGCATGACGTGGCCGTCGAACACGGTCGACATCACCGCCGTGATTGCTGGGGCGAGGGCGGTAATAGCAGCGATCTCCGCGAGTGAACCGCGCTGCGCACCGACGGTGAAAGCCGCAACGGCAGACGCACCGATTACACCCGAAAAGGCGGCGCGGGAGCGCAACTGCGTCGGAACGAAGACCCGTTGACGTTGGGCGGTCGCCGCAACCGCGAGCGCAACGAAGGCGGTGCAGCGTTGCATAAGGGCCGGCCACAGCCCCGAGCTCTCACCCGTCTCGCCGAGAAAGGTGAGCGACGCGCCGAAGCAGAGACCAGCGATCAGTCCCCACACGACGCCAACCCGCACCCGGTCGCCCAACTCCGGCGACACGGTCGAGAGTGTGAGCCCGGCGAAGGCGATCACTGCGCCGACAACACCGAGCGCAGGAAGCGAACCGCCGGTGGCGAGTCCCCACACGAAGGGCACGAGCGAGGCGAGAGTGGCAGCGATCGGAGCGACCACCGCCGCCGACGAGGCCGCCATCCCGTGGTAGAGCGACGCCAGCGCGAAGCCAATAAACGATCCCGAGCACGCACCGAGCAGCAGGTCCCCGACAGAGACGGTGCTGTCGACGACGAAGACAAGGAGTGCCGCCATCACGGCGCATCCGGAGACCAGCGCAGTGGCGACGGTCGCAAGCGCGTTGGCCCGCTTGGCGATGAAGCCGCCGTGGTAGTCGGCGACACCGACCCCAAACGCGAACCAGAGCCCGAGGGCAGTGGTCACCCGAGAAGGCGATCGTCGAAGGGATAGTGCGAGAGCAGCTCGGTGCCGGTCTCGGTCACAAGGAGTTGCTGTTCGAGCTTCACGCCCTCACGGGTGTCGGGGCCACCGATGAAACTTTCGACGCAAAGGGTCATCCCGGGCTCGATCACGCCGTCGTAGCCGAACGAGCCCAAATCCTGCGCGTGGTAGAGGTACGGGTACTCCCCAGTCATTCCCACACCATGGGCCGAGAGGTAGTAGCGGTGCGCGGCGTAACGCTCAGGCAGATCCCATGCCTTCTCGCTGTAACCCGCGAACGTCAGACCCGGCTCGATGATCGACAGGTTGTGATGAACCTGTTCGTGGGCGACCCAGTAGAGCTCACGCTGCTCGGCCGATGGCTCGTCAGGACCAGCATGAAAGGTGCGCGAGTAGTCGGCGTAGTACCCGTGGCAGCCGACGACGTCGGTGTCAAACGCGATCAGTTCGTTTGCGCCGACCACCTTCGCACTCGTCTCCTGGAACCACGGGTTCGTGTGTTCGCCGGACGACAACAGGCGGGTCTCGATGTAGTCGCCACCTTGCGCGATCACATGCTGATGGAACACCGACCACAGCTCGTTCTCCGAACGCCCCGGCCGGATCTCAGCTTCCACCGCCGCCATGGCCTGCTCGGTCGCCCGCATCGACTCGATCTGACACGAAACCTCATCGGGGGTCTTGATCGCCCGGGCCCGCTCGACGGCCTCCTGCGGGTCGACGAGGTTGAGTCCGAGGTTCGCGAGCGCGATCGCTGCCCCAGCATTAACCCGCTCGACCCCGACCGTTGCCTCGAGACCAACCGTCTCCGCGACGAGGTCGCGAATCTCGCCTGCCCAGCGCCGCTCCACATCGGCGATCGCCTCACCGGCTGCGACGAAGGATGCCGTGGTGGCGTGGCGGACCTCGGTGATGGTCTCGATCCCGTCGGCGAGATGTAGCGCGCCAGTGAACTCGTAGAGCACAACCGGGCCGTCGAGGGTGACGAAGAGGTACCGCGCCGGGTTCCGGGCGGTGAAGACCTGCATATTGCGGGCACCACTGGCGTAACGGATGTTGACCGGGTCGGTCAGCAGTACCGCTGCGACTTCACGGGCTGCCATCTCCGAACGGAGCCGGGCGAGCCGGCCGGCGCGCAGCGCGACTTGGTCGAGCATCGTGTCGAGCATCGTGTCGAGCATCGTGTCGAGCATCGTGTCGAGCATCGTGTCGAGCA
>PBTQ01000093.1 GCA_002729125.1 Acidimicrobiaceae bacterium
CACGTTTGGCGGACGTCTGCGCTCGCCCTGACGGAATGCTCAGCCCGCGGCGTCGTCGACCGCTGACTCGACCGGTTCGTCGTCGGTCTGAGGAATGAGGGAGAGATCGCCCGAATCATCGGCCGCATCGGCGGCGGCGAGGGCGTCGATCAATGACTGGGTGTATTCGAGCACCTCGCGATCCGAGGTGCCGATATCGAGCCGATACCCGACGATCGCATCGTTGATGGCGCTGCGGGTGCCGTTGCCGAGGATGCCGTCGACCGGCCCGGGATCAAAGCCGAGATCGGCGAGATTGGCCTGCAGGAGGGCAACCTCCTCCCCGTCGAGCGGAGCCACGATCGCCTCTTCTGCAGCGGGATCTGCGTCCTCGGCTCCCGACTCGGCCACGATCGCACCGTCCTCGCCGAAGGCGTCACCGAGGACGGGCGCGGCGATGTTCGCCAACGCCAACAGGGCGATGGCGACGCCGAGGAGGATGAAGAGTCCTTGAATGTGCGACTTCATGGGGAGTTCTCAAAGGAAAGGTTCCCCCACATAACGCCTGAGTTCACGGGTTGGTTTCCGATCGTCATGATTCTGAAACAGACGACTCGTCGGATCAGGCCTCGGCGGGAGCGCCGAGCCGTTCCTCAGCAGCGTCGAGGGCGGCGACCACGAAGCCGGCGAGTCCATTAGTCTTATTCGTCTGCTTGAAGTTACGACCGCCGATCCACTCACCACCAAGAATCTCGGCGACGTCGGCCATCTTGTCGAGCACCTTGCCCGGAGCGAGCAGATAGGAAATGAACCCGGCGACCGGCTTCCCCCACACACCTGGCATCGCGAGCAGCTTGCCACCATCGCCCGGGTGCTGGCCCAGAACGAAGATCCCGTGGCACCACGACCCGAGGAACACCATGTCGGCGTCGCCTAGGTAGTCGAGGTTGATCTTCCCGGTCGGGAAGACCCCGACCTCGTGGCCGAGTTCCTGGGCAGCGGCACCGATCAGTTCGGCGAGCTCGGCAGTGTGCCCGGTGCGGGATTCGTAGACGACAGCGACCTTCACTTCGTGCCCCTCAATGGACGTGCGACCCCCGGGATCGGTGGATCACCGAGAGTCTCGCACCGACGTCCATCGATCGCACGCTTGGCCACCGGACCCGATCGCCCGCCGACACGCCGGGAAAGCGCCGGCCGACGTCGGCTCAGTTGTTGCCGCGGTTGAGAAGCCGATCGCGGATCTTGGCGCACTCGGGGCAGACCGGATACTTCGACGGATCGCGGCTTGGCACCCAGACCTTGCCGCACAACGCTCGGACCGGGACCCCCTCCACCGTCGCCCGAGTGGCGTCAGACTTCCGGACATAGTGGGCGAATCGGTCGTGCCCGCCGTCGTCGGTCACCGGGTTGGTGACGGTCTCCTCGATCGGGGCAGTGACGAGCTCGGTGGCCATGGCCTCAGTGTGCCACGTCCCCCCAGAGGTAGCGTGCCCGCATGAACCGGGGGATCACCATCGGCCTGACGGCGTACGTGCTGTGGGGCCTCTCGCCGATCTTCTGGCGGCTCGGTCAGGGGTCGTCGGTCGACATCTTGACCTTCCGGGTGCTGTCGACCTTCCTGCTCCTGGCGGCGATCCAGATCGTGCGCGACCGAGCGACCGCCGCACGGGCTGCCCTGGCTGTGCCCGGCGTGAGGCGAGCCATGCTCGTCTCGGCGGTGCTCTTGTCGTCGAACTGGCTCGGCTTCATCTGGGCGGTCAACAGCGATCGGGTCCTCGAAGCGAGCCTCGGCTATTTCCTCAACCCGTTGGTGAGTGTGATTCTCGGGGTCACGGTGCTCGGCGAGCGCCTCCGGCGCGGTCAGTGGGCGGCGATCGTGATCGCCGCAACGGGGGTCGCCTGGCTGTCAGTTGATCTCGGATCGCTGCCGTGGATCTCGCTCTTCCTTGCCGTGACGTTCGCCCTGTACGGCCTGATCCGCAAGACAGCCCCGATTGAATCGCTCGACGGGCTCAGTATCGAAGTCGCGGCGATGGTGCCGATCGGGATCGTCGCGATGGTCGTGCTGACCACCGGTGGTGAGGGTGTCCACGCCGTCAACGGGGCGCCTGGCTGGATCTGGGTCGTGGGCGCTGGGCTGATGACCTCGACCCCACTGCTGCTGTTCGCGTTCGCAGCCCGGCAGATCCCGTTGTCGACCGTCGGGGTCCTGCAATACATCACCCCGACATTGCAGTTCCTGCTCGGGGTGTTCGCCTACGACGAGGACTGGTCTGGTGGTCAGGTCGCCGGCTACTCGATCATCTGGTTCGGCTTGGTCGTGTTCGCCGCCGAAGGTGCCGCCCGAGCGCGCCGGATCCGGGGGCGCGAGGCGACCGAACCGGCGATCTGAGGCTGAGTGGTGTCGGTCGATCAGACGCCGTCGCCGATGGTCGAGCGCAACGTGTTGCGTACGACGGCGGCGACCATTTCATCTTGACGAGGCTCAGGCAGATTGTGGCCCATATCGGGAAACATGAGTAGCCGAGAACCGGGGATCGCCGCCGCCGTGGCGGTGCCGCCCGACGGTGCGACGAGGAGATCCTTGAGCCCATGGATCACCAGGGAGGGCGCCTTGACACTGCGAAGGCCAGCGGTGCGATCGTCGCTTCCGCCGATCGCTGCAGCCTGACGCATCACGCCGTCGGGGCACCACGAGCGTTCCACGCCCGCCTCGGCGCGCTGACGGGTTTCGTCGGCGTCGAAGTGGTCGCCGGAAATGTGGCGCCACAGGGCGAGCGAATCATCGACGGCGGTCTCTTTTGAGCCCGGCGGCTTCGGGAGACCCATCGCCCGGATCAGCTTCAAGGAGATGCCGCCGTTGCGACGGTCGCCGGTGTTCGACATCACTGAACACAGCGAACGGACCTTGTTCGGATGGTTGATCGTCAGCGCCTGGCTGATCATGCCGCCCATCGACATACCCACGACGTGCATCGACTCGAATCCAAGGGCGTCCATGAGTCCGGCGCCGTCGTCCGCCATGTCGTCGACCGTGTACCCAACACTCTTGACCGGACGTCGCATCAGCATCGAACCGACCGTCTTGCGAACCGACGGCGGCTCCCAGTCGGCTTTGGTCGACAGGCCGACATCGCGGTTGTCGTAGAGGACGACTTCGAAGCCGGCTTCGACGAGTCGATCGACGAACTCGACCGGCCAGTCGATGAGCTGTCCCGCAAGCCCCATCACCAAGAGGAGCGGATCGCCCGTCCCGCGCTTTTCGTACTCGATCGTGATGCCGGAGGGGAGCGTGACCTGTGCCATCGAGCGAGCCTAGGCAGGTCAGCCCTCAAGTTCCTCGGCGGCCTGTTCCCACTCGTCCATCAGCGCGACGGCCCTGTCCTTGGCTTCGTCGTGGAGGGTGGCGAGACGGTGAACGTCCTCGGGCCGGTCGTAGATGTGGGGATCGGCGAGCTGCGCCTGGAGTTCCGCGACCTCGGCCTCGGCCTTCTCGAGTGCCCGTTCGAGCTTCTGCACCCGTTTGCGGAGCTCGTTGGTGTTCTGGCGGGCGATGGCCGACGCTTGGCGGGCGATCTTTCGATTGCCGCCGGCGCTCGAGTCGGTGGTGCGGCGCTCGCCGTCCGTGCCGACGCGGGAAAGGCCGGTGCCGGCCGCTGCCACCTTGGACGGGTCGGCGGGCGTAAGGATGTCCTCGGGCACGCCGTCGTACCAGGTCGCGCCGCCATTGCGGACGTCGATGATCGCGTCGCTGACATTGCGGATCAGGTGGCGATCGTGGGTGACGAGGAGGACGGTGCCCGGGTACGCAGTGAGCGCATCCTCGAGGACATCGCAGCTCGGCAGGTCGAGATGGTTGGTGGGCTCGTCGAGCACGAGCAGGTTGACCGGCTCGATCATCGTGTGGGCCAGCGCGAGGCGGGTGCGTTCGCCACCGGAGAGGTCGCGCACCATGCGGTCGGCGGCGTCACCGGGGAAGCCGAAGCTGCCGAGCACGGTTCGCATATTGCGTTTGCCTGGTTCGATGCCGCCGGAGAACGCAGCAACCACCGTTTTATTTAGGTCGAGTTCGTCGGCCTGGTGCTGATGGAAGGTGGCGATCTTGACATTGTTGCCCAGTTCGGCGGTGCCGGCGCTGGCCTCGAGTTCGCCGAGGATCAGCTTGAGCAAGGTGGTCTTCCCGGCGCCGTTCGGACCGACGAGGGCGACGACCTGTCCGCGCTCGACGGCGAGTGACACACCCGACACGACGGGGATCTCGCCGTAGCCGACGGTGGCATCGTTGAATTCGGCGATCACCCGCGACGATCGGGGCGGTTCGGGGAACGCAAACTTGGCGACGAGTTCCTTGCGTTCGGGCGCCTTGATCTGTTCGAGCTTCTCGATGGTCTTGATGCGGCTCTGCACCTGACGGGCTTTCGTGGCCTTGTATCGGAAGCGATCGATGAACTGCTCGACCTTGGCGATCTCGCGGGCCTTGCGAGCCGACGCTGCCTCGATGCGCTGCAGGCGTTCCTCTCTCTGGACGACGAACTCGGCGAAGCCGCCGACGTATTCAAGGGCGGTGCCCTCGGCGAGTTCGATGACTCGATCGGCGACAGCATCGATGAAGTCGCGGTCATGGGAGACGAAGAGAAGGGCCCCGGGCCAAGCTGCGAGTTGCTGCTCGAGCCAGGCGACCGAGTCGACGTCGAGGTGGTTGGTCGGTTCGTCGAGGATCAACATGTCGGGTTTGGCGAGGAGTAGGCGGGCCAGCGCCACGCGCATGCGCCAACCGCCCGAGAGCTCGCGGACGGGACGGTCGCCATCGGTGTCTTTGAATCCGAGACCGGCTAGGACCTTGCGGGCGTCGGCCTCAAGGGCGTAGCCACCCATCGACTCGTACTGGCTCTGTACCTGGCCGTACTGGGCGAGCAGCGTGTCGTAGGCGTCGGCGTCCGCCGCAGCGTCTGGGTCAGAGATCGCGGCTTCGAGCCGATGGAGTTTCTCGGTCAACTCCGCCATCTCGCCGGCACCGGCCACCACCTCTTCGAGCACCGAACCGGTGGCGGTGTCGACGAGATCCTGCGGCAGGTAGCCGAGGGTCATGTCCTTGGGTTTGGTGATCGAGCCCCGATCGGGTTCGGAGTCGCCGACGAGGATCTCGATCAGCGACGTCTTGCCCGTGCCGTTGCCGCCGACGAGCGCGATGCGGCGCCCCGCAGAAAGCTGCAGGGTGACGTCGGCGAACAGGTCGCGGGGTCCGTAGGAGCGGGCGACGCCCGACGCGGTGAGCATGACGGCCTCAGGCTACGAACGCGGATGCCGTCCCGCGCCGAGTGCCCCGACCGGTCAGCTGTAGAACTCGTCCATCGCCTGCTCGGTGGCGAACATGGTCGGGTGATGAGGCATGAGGCCCTCGAGGCGGCCCAACCAAGTGAGCGAGGCGTAGCCAGCCATCACCGCACCGCCATCATCGGATTCGGGGATCTGGATGGCATCACCCCACTCCATCTCGACGTGGTAAGTGTCGTGAGCGCCGGGCTTCGGTTCGAGTTTGGCCTTGGCCAGACCACGGGGCGGCGCGTGGCCGACATCGGTGCGCTTCCAGCCCGCCATGTCCTCGGCGAGACGGTTGGGCACATTAATGTTGAGCACGATCGGCTCATCGGGCATGTCCTGGATGAGCGCGCCGACGGCGATGGCGGCGACGTCGCTGGCGCCCTGCCAGACCTGACTGCCGAGCGCTTCCTCCCAGCCCTGCCCTTCGACGCCGAACGCATCGACCGACTGTGAGACGGCCACGCCGGAGATGCCGCCGTTGCGAGCGGTGAGGCAGGCCCCGACGGTGCCCGAGTGGTAGACGGCGCGGCCGACGTTGGCTCCCGGGTTGATGCCGGAGACGATGAGATCGATGTCGCCGAACACGCTGAGGCGCCCGAACATGGCGCACAACGCTGGCGGCGCACTGATCGACCAGGCCTCGTCGATTCCCTCGACATACTCCTTCCGGACATCGGGCTTCATGTTGTGGAGCGTGCCCAGCGCAGCGCCGTAGCCGGAGTACTCGGTGTTGGGGGCAGCGATCACCACCTCACCGAAAGGCTTCATCGCACGGGCCAGCACATGGAGGCCGATCGAGTCGATGCCGTCGTCGTTGGTCACCAGAATTCGCACCCGAGTGACCCTAGGCGCGAGGGCGGACGAACGAGCACTCGTTCACGGTGTGTTCACCAGACGATCCCCACCTCGACGGAATCGCCTTGCGTAACCCCATGTCCGCACATCTCACGGATTTCTCACCAAGTCGTGAAAAAGTACAAGCGTGCACCGAATCCTCATCGCTGAAGACAACCGTCGAGTCCGTTCGTCGCTCGAGCGAGCCCTCACCCTTGAGGGCTACGAGATCGTGACCGCCGGTGACGGAGCCAGCGCGCTGCAACTCCACGCCGAGCGCCCCGCCGACCTGCTGTTGCTTGACGTGTCGATGCCGAACGCCGACGGGCTGAGCGTGTGTCGTCGGCTTCGAGCGCAGGGCGACGACACGCCGGTGCTGATGCTGACGGCCCGCCATGAAGTACACGACCGAGTCGCCGGTCTCGACGCAGGGGCCGACGACTATGTCGTGAAGCCGTTCGCGCTCGACGAACTCCTCGCCCGGCTTCGGGCCCGCCTGCGCAGCGCGGTGACCGACGCCGGCGACCTTCTCGTCCTCGATGACCTGCTGATCGACCTGGCCGGCCGGTTGGCGACCTGGCAGGGTCGGGTGCTCGATCTCTCTCGTACCGAGTTCGACCTGCTCGAGGTGCTGGTACGCAACTCCGGTGTCGTTCTGAGCCGCGACCAGCTATACGACGCAGTCTGGGACGGCGCACTCGAGCCTGATTCCAAGACCCTCGATGTGTACATCAGTTACCTCCGCAAAAAGCTTGAAGCCGACGGTCACCCCCGCCTGCTGCATACCGTGCGGGGCATGGGGTACGTCGCCCGCGCAGGCGGCGCGTGACCATGAGTCTGCGTCTCCGCATTACGCTCGTGGTGGCGCTCGTCGTCACCGCAGTTGTCGCCGTGGTGGGACAGCGCGTCTACGCGGCGGCCGAACGCGAACTCGTCGAGGAAGTCGACATCGAGTTACAGGGCCGAGCAGCCGGGTTCATGATGATCGCCAGCGGCCCGCAGTTTCGAGAGGCCTTCACCAGGAGTGCGCTGCAGGACCTCGCTGCCGAAGGGTTCGCCGAGCGCCGGGGTGCGCGGTCATTCCTCGACCAGACGGCCCGGGACAACTTCTCCCGGGTGGTGTCGCCGAATGGTGAGGTGATCTTCAACGTCGATACCTCGTTCTCGGTGGATCTCGCTCCGACCGACTACCCCCGGGGCGGCGACGCACCGGTGCTCTCCGATGGATCGGTCGACGGCGGTCGGGCCCGGATTGCCACGATCGCAGCGAACGACGTTTTCGTGCAGCTCGCCCGCCCTCTGGGCGAGATCGATCAGTCGCTCGATGATCTCGCCGGTCGCATCGTGTTCATCTCGGTCGTTGCCATCCTGGCGGCTGCGGCAGCCGCGTGGTTTATCTCGGGTGGCACGGTCGCCCCGATCCGGCGATTGACCGATGCCGCGGAGCGTGTCGCTGCGACGGGCGACCTCAAACAAACGGTCGACGGCTCCGGCGGCGCGGAGGTCGACCGTCTCGCCAGGAGCTTCAACTCGATGCTCGAGGCGTTGTCCGCGTCGCGACGTCAACAACACCGCCTGGTCATGAACGCCAGCCACGAACTTCGCACGCCGTTAGCGAGCCTCCAGACCAACATCGACGTGTTGCGCTCCGAGCGAGAGATCCCGGAGGAGACGCGCACGGCGATCGTCGACGACATTTGTGCCGAGATCAGCGAACTCGGAGATCTCGTTGCTGAGTTGGTCGACCTCGCCACCGATGTGCGAACCGACGAGGACCCGATGCCGGTTGAACTCGTCGAGCTTGCCGCGCCAGTCGTCGGACGCCAGGCCCGCCGCACCCAACGCACGATCGAACTCGACGTGCGACAGCGAGCCGTGGTCGAGGCGCGCCCGCAGGCGGTGTCCCGGGCGATCCGCAACCTGGTCGAGAACGCCGCGAAGTTTTCACCCGACGAGACATCGATCACGGTGATCGTCGACGGCGGTGCCGTCACCGTGCTCGATGCCGGTCCCGGCATCCCCGAGGCTGACCGATCCATGGTCTTCGACCGGTTCCATCGAGTCGAGACAACGCGCACGATGCCGGGTTCCGGCCTCGGCCTGGCAATCGTCAAACAAGTCGCCGACGTCCACGGCGGATCCGTCTCTGCCACCGAGGCACCCGGGGGTGGCGCAGCCGTCGGCTTCGTGCTCCCGACGGTCGACGACTGACGGCGCGCTAACGGTCGTTCATGAAGCGGAAGGTCGATCGCACCTCGGCAACCTTCGCCGGATCGATGGTGGCCCGCATCGTGTGAACCGAACCGGAAGGCGCCTCGGCGATCGGTTCACCGAGTGGATCGAAAATCCGCGAATCGCCGGTGTGCGCAAGACCGTTTCCAGCGGCGCCGACACGGTTGACCCCGCACACGTAGGCCTGGTTCTCGATCGCCCGGGCCCGCAGAAGGGTCATCCAGTGCTCACGCCGCACGCCGGGCCAGTTGGCAGGAACGAGATAGAGATCGGTGTCCGCCGCTGCGTTCCAGAAAAGGTCACTGAATCGGAGGTCGTAACAGATGAACGGGGTGATGCGGACGCCGTCGACCACGATCGGTCCGACCGGCGTGCCGCCGTCGTAGTGGTCGGTCTCGCCGGCGAGCGAGAACGGCTTGGTCTTGGAGTACCGGTGATCTTCACCGTTCGGTCCGGCGAGCAGGAAGCGGTTGGTCGGCCGATCGTGGCCGGCGGTCTGCTCGGGAAACGAGCCTGCGATCCAGCATCCGGCTTCCTCGGCGAGCTCGTGCATGGTCGTTGCGGTGCGTCCGTCGGGCGGCTCGGCGACGACCTCGGTGTTCATCGAGAACCCGCACGCCCACATCTCGGTGAGCGAGATCAAAGTTGCGCCCTGCGCAGCTGCATCGAGCACGAGCGGCCGGACGGCCGCAATCGTCTCCGTCGGAGACTCCCAGGCGATGTCGTGCTGGATGGCGGCGAGTTCGAGTGTCATGACAGACCCGCCTTGAGTCGGGCGATGGCCTCGTCGATGACCTCGTTTTTCTTGCAGAACGCGAAGCGAATGATGGAAGCACCCTCGTCCTGATTGTCGAAGAACGCCATCGACGGCACGGCGACGACACCGGCCCGCTCAGGGAGCGTAAGGCAGAAGTCGATGCCGTTGGTCTCGCCGATCGACGTGATGTCGCAACTAGCGAAGTAGGTGCCCTGCGTTGGCAACACGTCAAGGCCGGCGTCGGCGAGCCCGGCCGAGAGTCGATCGCGTTTGGCCTGCATCTGTGCGGTGTAGTCGACGTAGAAGTCGTCGCCGAGGCGGAGTCCGACGGCAACGGCGTGCTGGAACGGGCCACCGCCTGCAAAGGTCAGAAACTGCTTGGCGGTGCGCACCGCCGTGACGAGATCGGCGGGGCCGCACGCCCACCCGACCTTCCAGCCCGTGAACGAGAAGATCTTCCCGGCCGACGACACGGTGAGCGTGCGTTCGGCCATTCCCGGAAAGGTCGCAAGGGCGTGGTGCACACCGTCGAAGACAAGGTGCTCGTAGACCTCGTCGGTGATGGCGACGACGTCGTGTTCGCAACACAACTCGGCGATGAGCGCGAGCTCGTCACGGGTGAATACCTTGCCCGTCGGGTTGTGGGGCGTGTTGAGTAGAAATGCCTTCGTATCCGCCGTGAACGCGGCCCGGAGTTCGTCGAGGTCGAAGGTCCAGTCGGGAGCGCGAAGGGTGACCACCCGGCGAGTGGCGCCACTCAGGGCGATGCCGGCGGCGTAGGAGTCGTAGTAGGGCTCGAAGGTGACGACCTCGTCACCCGGCCCGGTGAGGGCGAGCATGGCGGCAGCGAGTGCCTCGGTGGCGCCGGCGGTGATCACGATTTCACCGTTCGGGTCGAACTCCTGGCCGCGGAAGCGGGCGCGGTGTTCGCTCACGGCCCGGCGCAGGGACGGGATACCCGGCAGCGGGGGGTACTGGTTGTGTCCGTTGCGAATCGCGTGCCGGGCAGCCTGGGCGACCTCTTCCGGCCCGTCGGTATCGGGAAACCCCTGGCCGAGGTTGACCGACTGTGTCTCGAGGGCCAGGGCTGACATCTGGGTGAAGATCGTCGTGCCGAAGCCCTGGAGACGTTCGGTGAGGAACGGGTTGGAGGTCACAGCGGGAATCCTACGGCCGGCGCCATCACACAATCCTCACACCTTCCTCATCGCTAGAACCTGGTGGTCTCACGATTGTCTTACTCGGGTGGCCGAGTATCGGTAGACGAAAGGCACGCCCTCTCGTACTCCACCCCCTCGAGGAAGTAGCACTCATCATGACAACCACCCCGATCAAGCGCTCCGTCACCATCACCGCCATCGCGGCCTCCATGCTCGGCGGTGTCGGCGCCGGCGCCGCCTTCTTCACTCCGGTGATCGCCGGAGCTCAGGATGACGCCGTCGAGACCGGGCAGGCCGCTCCCGAGCCCGGGCCACGAATCAGCGGAGCCCTTCAAGTTCTTGTCGACGACGGAACCCTGACCGAGGCACAACGCAACGCCGTCGTCGAGACCCTCCAGAACGCCCGCCCCGATCGTGGTGAGTTCCGTGAGCGCCTTGGCCAGCGCGGCCCGCGCGGCGACGCCGGCGAGATCGCAGACATCCTCGGTCTCGAGGGCAGCGAGATCCGAGAGGCGCTCCGGAACGGCTCATCGATCGCTGAACTGGCCGAGGCACAGGGCATCGACAGCGGTCACATTGTCGATGTCATCGTCGCCCGCGCCGAGGCTCGTCTCGACGCCGCCGTCGAGAACGGCCGCATCGACGACGCCCAGGCGGCCGAGATGCTCACCCAGGCCGCCGAGCGGGCCGAGGACCTCGTCGGCGGCGGGATCGAGTTCAGGGGCCGTCGTGGCCACCATCGCGGGTTCGGCGGCCCCGCTGGTGACGCCGGCGTCGACACCGAGGCGTCCGCCTGAGCCAGCGGCCGGTTGTCGCCCGGCGGTGAGCCGACCGCTCACCGCCGGCGTTCGGCTCAGCCTGTCGTGAGGCTCTCTCGCAGTTGGCGCTTCAGGAACTTGCCGTTGGCATTTTGCGGCAGCGGTTCGTCCAGGAACCAGACATGCTCCGGGATCTTGAACTTGGCCAGCAACGGCTCCAGGTGGGCGGTGAGCCCGGCCTGATCGAGTGTCGACTTGCTGACAAGGTGGATCGCGACGCCGACGGCCTCGCCCAAACGCTCGTCCTCAATACCGAACACGGCCGCCTCGGCGATGTCGGGGTGCTCGTAGATGGCGGCCTCGACTTCGGCGCAGTACACGTTCTCGCCGCCACGCAGGACCATGTCCTTGGCTCGGTCGACGATGTGCACGAAGCCGTCGTCGTCGACGTAGACGATGTCGCCGGTGCTGAAGTAGCCGTCGACGATCGCCTCGGCGGTGGCCTCCGGGCGATTGAGGTAGCCCTTCACGACCGCCGGGCCCTTCACACAGAACTCGCCACGTTCACCGTTGGGCAGGGGGTTGCCGTCTTCATCGACCACCTTGTAGTCGAAGGTCGGCATGATACGGCCGGCCGAGGTCGGCTTGAGGTTAAAGAAGACGTTGCCGACGGCGGTGATGATGCCGTGGGTCTCCGTGAGGCCGTAGCCGGTCGAGGGCTGCACCGCGCCCTTCGCCTTGCTGATCTTCTCGACGAGGTCGGGCTGTAGAGCTGCGCCACCACCACCCATCGAACCGAGCGAACTGGTGTCGCGGGTCTCCCAGTCGGGGTGGAGGAGAAGCTCACGGCTCATGGTGGGCACACCGGTGAAGGTCGCGACCTGCTCGCGCTCGATCAGCTCAAGGGCCCGTCCGGCGTCCCACTTGTGCATCAGCACGAGCTTGGCACCGAGGAACGTGAGCGGATGCAGCACACAGTTGTTGGCGGTGACGTGGAACAGCGGCGTGGGAACCATCGCCGACGGCGGCACGTCCTTCGGCGGCTCGATCTCGACCGCACCGGACTCGGCCACCACTGCAGCAGCGGCACCGGCGGCGGCGTTGGCGAACGCCATGTGCATCAGGTTGTGCACTGAACCGCGGTGGGTGAGCTGGGCGCCTTTCGGGAAGCCGGTGGTGCCCGAGGTGTAGAAGATGCACATGTCCTCGTCGGGATCGATCTCGACCACGGGGAGTTCGGCGGGAGCGTTGTCGGCGTCGACGAAGTCGTCCCAGCGCACGCCACCTGACGGCAGCTCACCATCGGTGCGCACGGAGATGACGTGCATGTCGCCACCCTCGCGAAGGCCGCCGATGATCTCGTTGAGTCGCTCGAGTCGCTCGCCATCACAGACGACGACCTTCGGACGGGAGTCGCTCAGGCCGTACTTGAGCTCGGCGGGAGTCCACCAGGCGTTAACGCCGACGGCGGCGGCACCGATACAGATCGTGGCCCAGTAAGACAGGGCCCACTCGGGGTAGTTGCGCATGGCGATTGCTACCCGGTCGCCGGGTTGCACGCCCTTCTCGAGGAGGTAGGCGGCGAGCGAACGCACGGTGGCGTGAGCCTCGCCGTACGACATCTCCTCGTCCTCGAAGACGATGTAGGGCTTGTCGCCGTGCCCAGCCGACATCTCCCAGATGAAGCGCATGTTGGGCGGCGCGCTGGTGAAGACCCGCATGGGAATCCCACGGACCTCCGTCTCGGTCATCGCGAAGGGTTGGCCCTCGGCGATCATGGCGTCCCAGGTGGAGTTGAGTGCGTCGATCACGGGGGCATTGTTAGTCGACCGAGCAACCGTCGGCCACCCAAGGCTCCTAACCTGAAGTCGATGTTGCCGACGATCTTTCGAGTGGGTGATGAGGTCGCCTCGGCGGTCGCCGACGGTGTACCCGTCGTGGCGATGGAATCCACGATCTACAGCGCCTTCGGCCTTCCCGAACCCGCCAACCTCGAATGCTTGGAGCGCTGCGATGCCGTGATCCGAGCGGCAGGCGCCGTCCCGGCGATGACCGCCGTGGTCGACGGTGTTGCGGTGGTCGGCATCGCCGACGGCGAGGTCGAGCGGGTGCTCGGCGGCACCACGAAGATCGCGGCGCGAGATCTCGGTCACGCCCACGCCACCAGACTTGACGTCGGTGTCACCACCGTGTCGGCGTCGGTCACGCTCGCCGCCCGAGCCGGTGTGGCCGTGTTCGCCACCGGCGGCATCGGTGGCGTTCATCGGGGCGCCGCCGAGACCGGCGACGTGTCCCACGACCTCCTCGCCATCGCCCGTCATCCGGTCGTCACCGTGTCGGCGGGGGCGAAGGCCTTCCTCGACCTACCGCGCACCCTCGAAGAGTTCGAGACCCTCGGCGTTCCGGTCGTCGGCTGGAACACCGACCGGTTTCCGGCTTTCTATACCCGCGACTCTGGCTCGCCCATCACGATGACCGTGCGTTCAGGCGATGAGGTTGCCGCGCTGCTAGCTGCCAATGCCGAACTCGGTCACCCCGGGGGCGTGCTGGTGGCCAACCCGATCCCCGAGCCCGACGAACTCGATCCCGATCGCATCGACACCGCGATCGCAGTCGCGCTCGCGGAGGCGGAGGCGATGGGTGTGCAGGGTCCGGGCGTGACTCCAGTTGTGCTCGCAGCGATCGCTGCCGCGACCGACGGCGAGAGTGTCCCGGCGAATCTGGCGCTTGCCGAGAACAACGCCCGTGTCGGCGCCGAGATCGCCGTTGCGGTGGCGGCTCGCTCGTGAACGAAGGGCGTGAGTGGTCTCGGATGCAGTTCGAGACTTACCCGGACTGCGGGCTCGACGCCGCGACCAAGGCCGACGTCGACCTTCCCCGTGCCCTGACCGATGTCGCCGACCTTCGACGTCGGCCTGCGGCCGGCGTATGGAGTCCGCTCGAATACGCCTGCCATACCCGCGACGTGATTTCCGTCTTCGAGGAACGCATCCGCCGAACGGCAACGACCCCCGGCCAACAACTCGGCTGGTGGGATCACGATGCCGCAGTTGTCGACAGCCAGCACAACGAGCAGGAGCCGGTCCTCGTCGCCGAGGCGATGGCGGCGAACGCCCGCCGGTTTGGTCGGGCACTCGCCGATCTGGCACCGGCGCAATGGGATGCTGTCGCGGATCGTCGGCCAGGTGCAGGCTTTGCCATCCGAGGGATGGCGCGTTTGGTGGTGCACGAGATGGTGCATCACCACCGGGACGCCGAGGAGCAGCTCGAGACGACGGTGGCCTAGCGGCTGACGGCTCGTCGAGCCCGACATATCGCGCCCCCATTTGGTCGCTCGGAGATCGAAACGGCAACCTGACATGGTGCCTTTCGATCCCGATGCC
Source organism: Acidimicrobiaceae bacterium (assembly GCA_002729125.1). Lineage (GTDB taxonomy): Bacteria > Actinomycetota > Acidimicrobiia > Acidimicrobiales > Aldehydirespiratoraceae > UBA11606. The sequence goes on from PBTQ01000093.1 coordinate 14,429, forward strand.
ACACTGCTCAAGATCTTCACCGATCCTGAGACGATCTCGGACCCTTACCCGCTCTATGCCGAATTGCGTGAGCACGCCCCGATCTTCAAGACCGAACTGGTCGGCCGGTGGGTCTTCACCCGGTTCGATGACGCCCGGGCGCTTCTCCGCGATCCTCGGTGCGGGAGCGGTGCCGGCCTGACCGACGAGCGTGTCTCCCTCGACGGCACCAAGCGCAAGGTGCGCAGCGGCACCCTGCCGATGCTGATGCTCAACCCGCCCGATCACACGCGGGTACGTGGCCTCGTCGCCCGCTCGTTCACGCCCCGCCGTGTGGAGAAGCTGCGTCCCGAGGTCGAGCAGATGTGCGACGACCTGCTCGCCGATCTCGGGGGTGAGGGTGACTTTGTCGGCAGCGTGGCGTTCCCGCTGCCCGCCAACGTGATCAGCGCGCTCGTCGGCGTGCCGGCCGAGGACCGCGAGTACCTCCGCCCGCTCATCTACGACCTCACCGTCGGTATCGAACAGACCGCCAGCCCCGAGGATCTGGCCGCCGCCGAAGTCTCAGGGGCCAAGCTCACCGAGTACCTCCAGGACCTTGTCGCCCGTCGACGGGCCGAGCCGCAGGACGATCTCCTCAGCGGTCTGATCCAGGCCGCCGGCGGGGAGGACATGCTCACCGAATCCGAGGTGCTCGTCAACACCTCGTTGATCTACGCAGCAGGGTTCGAGACCACCACCCATCTGCTCGGCAATGCGGTGCGACAACTCGTCGCCCACCCCGACCAGCTCGAGTTGCTTCGCAACGACCGGTCACTGATTCCTCAGGCGATCGAAGAGGTGCTGCGCTACGACCCGCCCGTCCAGGTCGATGGGCGTCACGTGTTTGAGGACATCGAGATCGGCGGCGTCACGATCCCCGCCGGCTCGTCGACG
>PBTQ01000094.1 GCA_002729125.1 Acidimicrobiaceae bacterium
GTCGACGACCGAACCTCGCCCGAACCACTCGGCTTCGAGGCCACGGACGATCGCTACGGCGACACCCTTGGCCTTGCCCATCACGAGGTCAGCGGCAGCTGCAATCTCATCGACAACGGCGACCTCCGTGACCATGAGTTCGCGCCCGAGTGCATCGGTGGTTCCTCGCAGGTCGGCGACGGCCCGGATACCGGCACAGCCGATGGCGATGTCGGTCACGCCACGGCGCCAGGGGCGACCAAAGGTGTCGCTGATGATGACGGCGACGTCGTGGCCGTGCCGGGCCCGCAGACGATCGCGGATGCCGCGAGCTGATCGATCGCTGTCGACGGGCAGCAGGGCAGCCTGGCCCCGCTCCACATTCGACAGATCGATGCCGGCGTTGGCGCAGACGAAGCCGTGTTCGGTCTGGGAGATGATGAGTTCGCCGCGCCGGCGCAGGATGCGAACCGACTCAGCCTCAACCAACGGCTTGTGGGACAGCGGATCGGTCGGGTCGATATCGACGAGACGGCCCTCGGCCTTCGACACGACCTTCTGGGTGATGACGAGACAGTCGCCATCCTGAAGGTGAGCGTCATCGGCGGCGGCGATCAGCTCAGCGAGATCGTCACCGGGACGGACCTCGCCGATGTCGTGGATGGCGAGAATCTCGAGGTCGGCCATGGTCAGACTCCCGTCGCAATGTCGTGGCAGGCTCGGGCGAGCGCAGCGGCGACACCCGGGTGCTTCATGATGGTCGGCATGACGATCGGTCGCATACCCGCGTCCTCGACCGCAGAGGCGAGCTCGCGATCGACCTCGTCGATCACGAGCGCGGCGGCGAGGTTGCGGTAGCGGTGAGCGATCCCCACCACCGAGCTCTCTTCGCCCAACTCTCGCAGCATGCGGTCGGCGGGTCCTTTGAGCGCGGCGCCGCCGATGATCGGCGAGACGGCAACGTTGTGTTCACGACGGGTCTCAATGAGCTTCTGGAGTCCCGGAACGGCAAGGAGCGGACCGATCGAGACGATCGGATTCGACGGGGCGATGACGAGCGCGTCTGCGCCGGTGATCGCCTCAGCAGCGGTGGAGGAGAGACGGGCTTGCTCGGCACCGGCGAAGCGGACAGCGGTGACTTCGACGCTGTGCTGCATGCCGACGAAGTACTCCTGGAAACCAACCTCACGATCGTCGGTGAGGCCGACGCGGGTCTCGATACGGTCGTCGGTGACCGGCAACAGTCGACAGGTGAGCCCCCAAGCCGACGAGATCTCGGCCGTGACCTCGGTCAGAGTGGCGCCGTCGTGCAGACGCGCCGTGCGGTAGAGGTGGGTGCCGAGATCGCGGTCGCCAAGACTGAACCAGTTCGCGCCGCCGTAGCGCCCGAGCTCAGCCATCGCCTGCCATGTCTCATCGACCAGTCCCCAGCCACGATCAGGATCGATGGCGCCCGCCAGGGTGTAGGTGCAGGTATCGAGATCAGGGCTGACGTGCAGTCCATGGAGCACGACATCATCGGCGACGTTGACGATGCCGGTGACCGTTGTCGGGTCGAACGTCTCGAGGGCCCCGGTGAGGTAGCGGGCCGCCCCGACTCCACCAGCCAGGACGACATGGCTCACGAGATGCCCCTGAGCTTCCCCGTCAGAAGGTCGATGTCGGCGTCAACCATCATCGTCACCAGACTCTCGAAGGAAGTCTCGGGCTTCCAGCCGAGCATCTTGGCAGCCTTGGTGGCGTCACCGACGAGAAGATCGACTTCCGCGGGACGGAAGAAGGCCTCGTCGACGACGACGTGTTCCTCCCAGTTCAGGCCAGCGTGACCGAAGGCGACCTCGCAGAACTCGCGAACGGAATGGGTCTGTCCAGTGCAGATCACGAAGTCCTCGGGAACCTCGCGCTGCAGCATCAACCACATCGCCTCGACATAGTCACCGGCGAAGCCCCAGTCACGTTGCGCATCGAGGTTGCCAAGCCGCAGTTCGTTGACCAGACCGAGTTTGATCTGGGCGACGGTGTGGCTGATCTTGCGGGTGACGAACTCAAGACCGCGGCGGGGACTTTCATGATTGAAAAGGATGCCGCTGGTTGCGTGAAGGCTGTAGCTCTCTCGATAGTTGAGCGTGATCCAGTGTCCGTAAACCTTGGCGACCCCATACGGCGAGCGGGGGTGGAACGGTGTGGTTTCCTTCTGGGGGACCTCGTGGACCTTGCCGAACATTTCTGACGAGCTCGCCTGATAGAAGCGGATCTCGGGGTCGACGAGACGGATCGCGTCGAGGAGGCGAGTGACACCGAGGGCGGTGGTCTCGCCGGTGAGGACGGGCTGGCCGAACGAGGTCTGGACGAACGACTGGGCGGCCAGGTTGTAGACCTCCTGCGGACGGTGCTGCTGCAGGATGTTGATCATGGAGATTTCGTCGAGAAGATCGCCCGGAACGAAGGTGATCTTGTCCTGGAGGTGCGCAATCCGCTCGAAGTTGACGGTGCTCGACCGTCGGACCATGCCCAGAACCTCGTAGCCCTTCTCGAGAAGCAGCTCGGCGAGGTACGAGCCGTCCTGGCCAGTGACACCGGTGATAAGAGCTCGTTTGGTCACGAAAGGTCCTCCCTGCGCCAGAACTCGAGGAGATCCTCAAGCGTCTGCTCGATCGGGATACTGGGAGACCAGCCCGTGTCGGTGCTGATCTTGGTGTTGTCGCCCCGCAGCACCTTCAGATCGACCGGACGCATGAGTTCCGGATCGGGCTCGAGGGTGATGTCGGCCGACGAATTGTGTAGGAGGATACCGGCGAGCTCGCGAACTGACCGGTCGATACCTGAGCACACGTTGTACGCCTCGCCGGGACAGCCGTCGACCATCAGTGCCCGGTAGGCCCGGACGACGTCGCGAACGTCGGTGAAGTCTCTACGAGCCTCGAGGTTGCCGACTCGTACGGTGGTCTCGCTGTTTCGGTCGGCACGAGCTACGCGGCGTGCAAGTGCCGAGGCCACGAACTTGTCGCTCTGGCCGGGACCGAGGTGGTTGAACGCTCGGATTCGGATCACGTCAAAACCATGTCCGAGACCGGCCTGAACACAGAGCATGTCGGCGGCGGCCTTTGATGCTGCGTAGGGGCTGACCGGCCGCAACGGTTGCTGTTCGGTGAGCGGAAGCTCGGCCTCGGTGACCGATCCGTAGATGTCGGCGCTAGTGACCACGGCGACGCGGGTGGCGCCGGCGAGGCGTGCGGCGTCGAGCACGTTGAGGGTGCCCTCGACGTTGACCCGCAGCGTCTCGACCGGGGTCGACCATGAGGCACCGACGTCGGCTTGGGCTGCCAAGTGGTACACGACGTTGGGTTTGGCCTCGGTGAACGCAGCGATCAGCGCATCGCGGTCGGTGATGTCCGTGGCGTTCTCCACGACATTGTCGCCCTCGGCCAGAAGCCACGCAACGAGGTGGGTGCCGACGAAGCCATCGGCCCCGGTGACGAGGGCCCGCACGATCAGATCGCGAAGAGGCAGGTAGCGGACGACATCAAGGCGGACTCTAGGTTCGGGGTCATGGGTGAGCAACCATCTCTGGCGCCGACCTTGGGGTGGTCTCTGCGCAGGTAGGGAGTGCCACGTCGACAAGGGAGTCCAGCGGTAGCCTCCGCAGACCGTGGCCGACACCCTAATCTCCGACGTGCGCCCCGACATGCCGAGCGAGCCGCGCGCCGCAACGCCATCGGTCACCGCCGTGGTGGTGGCTCATGATCCGGGGGCCTGGTTTGAAGAGACGCTCGACAGTATCGTCTCCCAGGATTACCCCCGCCTCGACATCGTCGTCGTTGACGGAACGGCCGACGGCGGCCTCGACGAGCATGTGCGGGGCGTTGCGCCCAACGCGACCCTGATCGACGCATCCGACACAGTCGGGTTTGCGGCAGCGGCCAACACCGTCCTCGAGACCGATGTCGAGTCGGCGTTCTTGCTCGTTTGTCACGACGACGTCGCCCTGGCCTCCGATGCGGTAAGCGTGCTTGTCACCGAAGCGCTGCGCTCCAACGCCGGTGTCGCTGGCCCCAAGCTCGTCGAGTGGGAGCACCCGGAGGTCTTGCAGCACGTCGGTTTCGTCGTCGACCAGTTCGCCACTGCTGCCGACATGATCGAGCCCGCCGAGCGAGACCAAGAGCAATACGACAGAGTTCGCGACGTTTTCGCCGTACCGACCGCGTGTGTATTGGTGCGCACCGGTCTTTTCGCAGCGATCGGTGGCTTTGACCCCGGCATCACCCTTCGAGGTGAGGATGTCGACTTCTGCTGGCGGGCCCAGCTCGCCGGTGCTCGTGTACTGGTCGTGCCAGACGCTCGGGTGCGTCACCGCAGCGACCTCATCGGCCGTACCGGTGTCGACGACATTCGCCGCACCCGCGCCCGCCACCAACTTCGGACGGTGCTGGTCACCGGGGGCCGTGTGCGGCTCCTCGGCACCCTCCCGCTTCTGATGTTGCTCTCGCTTGCCGAGATCGTTATTGCTGCGTTCACCGCACGGTTCGGGCAGGTTCGCGACATCGTCTCAGCGTGGACGTGGAATCTCTCCCGGCTCGAGGAGGTCCGCCGCCGACGGGCGGGCCTCCGCCCCAAGATCACGGTCTCACCCGGAGAGATTCGGGCCGGACAGGAGTCGGGCTCGGTTCGCATCAACGCCTTTGTGCGCGGCCAGATCGGTCGTCGCGATCGAGCGCTCGGCGAAGAACTCATCACGGCGATGCGCACGGGGACCACCCAGTTTTCGGTGCTCACATGGACGCTCGTCCTCGGCCTGATCGTCTTTGGTTCCCGATCGCTCATCGGCGGTGGCGTGCCGGCCGTCGGCGACTTCGTGGCGTTCCCCGAATCGAGCGGCAAACTGATCGAGACTTGGTGGTCGAGTTGGCGCGATCGCGATCTCGGTTCGGTCGGTTCAACCCCCACCGGCTTCGGTCTCCTCGGGATCCTAGCCGTTGTTCTTGGTGGCTCTCTGGGGTTGGTCCGCACGCTGTGGGTGCTTGGCCCGGTGCTCGTTGGGCTGGTCGGTGCCTGGCGGGTTCTTTCGGTTACTGGCAGTCGTCGGGCCCAGATTGCAACGCTCGTTGCCTATGCCGCGCTCCCGTTGCCGTGGGCTGCGATCGCCGGAGCTTCATGGAGCACGCTCGGCGTCTACGCAACCGCACCGTGGGTTTTGCGTGCACTCCTCGAGGCTCAGGCCAGTGCCCCGTTCCGGTCGGCCGCCGGCCCGACCCGAGGTCTCGTCTCTGCGTCGGTGGCGGCTGGTGTCGCCGTTGGCCTGGCCGGCATCTTCGATCCTGTCGTCGCCATCGTCACGGTCCTCGTGGCGGCGGGTCTCATGGCCGGAGCGCTCGTCGCGATCGACCCGACAGGTGTGGCGCGGCTCATCGCTGGCTCGGTCGGTGCTGCGCTCATCGGCGCGCTGCTCACGCTGCCGTTGTCGATTGAACTTCTGAGCAGTGGGCTCCCATGGCACCCGTTTGCCGACGGGCGAACCGGCGACGCCTCCACCGAGCCGCTCACCGACCTGCTGCGCTTTGCGATCGGCCCTGAATCGGCAGCGCTCTTCACCTGGGCGTTCGTCGTGCCCATGACGGTGCCCTTGCTCGTCGGCCGAGCCTGGCGCTTCGAGCTCGCCGTCCGGCTCTGGTTCGTCGCCCTTGTCGCCTGGGGCATCGCCTTGGCCGCAGTGCACGGTGCGCTCCCATTCGCCGTTCCAGAGCCGAGTGCGCTCGTGGCACCGGCAGCGATCGCTGTCGCAGCTCTGTGCGGCGTGTGCGTCTCCGCCATCGAGCATGATCTGCGACGCGACGGTTTTGGCTGGCGTCAGGTTTTGTTGCCAGTGGTGATCGGTGCGGCCGTGATCGCCGCTCTCCCCGGGATCAGCGGTATTGCCGACGGTCGTTGGGGGCTCGGCCGTGGCGGCTACGAAAACGTCCTGCCGCTCGCCGACCCAGCCCTTGATGGGTCCTACCGGGTGCTCTGGATCGGGCACCCCGACCATCTGCCCGCCCAAGGTTCGCCGTTCGTCGCCGACATGGCCTGGGTCGCCACCATCGACGGCCTTCCCGACATCACGGAGCGCACGATTCCCGCCCACCGGGGTGCTTACGAACAGGTCGAACTCGTGCTCGACGCGATCCTCGAGGGCGAGACATCGCGAGCTGGACGCCTGCTCGGTGGCCTCGGTGTCCGCTATGTGGTGGCGGTCGAGCGACTTGCTCCGGCACCGTTCAGCGATATCGACGACGCCCGGCCGCTTCCCGGCGCTCTAGTCGAAACTCTCGACACCCAACTTGACCTGCGACGCCTTGCTGGCGTCAACAGCGCCCTTCGCATCTACGAGAACACCGAGTGGACCCCCGTGCGCGCTGCAGCGGTCAGCACCTTCGACGAAGGCCGTACCGCGCTGTTCGATCTGCAGGTCGCCCCAATCACGGGCACGATCGGGGTGCTTATGGGCGACGGCAATCGCGTCGAGGGCACGATCCCCGACGGTGTTGAGCTCTTTGTCGCGCAGACCACCAACGGTGGGTGGCGTCTCGAGATCGCTGGTGTCGAGGCTGCGCACCGCCGCTCGCTCGACTGGGCGACCACGTTCGTCCCGAGCGCCGGCGGAGGCCAGGCCGTGCTGGCGTACACCACGCCACGATGGAAGCAGCTCGTCGTCATCGTGCAACTTCTGGCGCTGCTTGGCACGGTGAGCCTGGCCGTCCGGCGCCTCATCGGAGGTCGGCGATGATGCCTGCCCTTCGTTTGCTCGGCCTCGTCATCATCGGTGGCTTGGTCACCATCGGCGTGATCGCTGACCAGCGAGAACGCACGATCGAAGAGCTTCCGTCGCCCGTGGTCGTCACCGCCTCCGACTCGCGGACCGGCACGTGGTTCTGCGCAGGCGGGTCGGGTGCCGTCGGGGCCGCCACCATCGGCCTCGAGGTGGTCAACGCCGGCATCGACGATGCCACGGTCGATGTGCAGGTGGTGCAGGCCGACACGGCCGATGAGCAACGAGCCGAGGTCGTCGTTCCCGCTGCGTCTCGCGTTGCCGTCAACCTGCCCCAGCTCGCGCCCGAAGCGACCTGGCTGGGAGCGATCGTCGAGAGCGATAATCCCAACGTTGTGGTCGAGCAGACCTTCGATGGTCTGAGCGGCACCGACCGGGCACCGTGTGCAACCACCACCAGCACTGCGCTGTTTGCCGCCGATGGTGCCACCCGACTGCTCGCTGAGGGCGAGTCGATGACAGTGCTGTTGATGAATCCCTTTCAGGACGATGCAATCGCCGACGTGCGCTTCGACGCTGACGTCGGGCCCGACAGCATCAGCGCGATTGTGGTGCCGGCCCGTCGCGTCGTCGCTATCGATATCACGGAGGAGGTCACGGTCGCTGCACGCGTCCACACGAGCATTGAGGTCACCGCTGGCCGGCTTGTCGGCAATCGCCTTCAGGTCCGAAACGGCACCTCGGTTCGCGGCCTTGCCGTCACGCCACTCGTTCAGGATGGCGCGGTTCTCAGCGTCGTCCCGGTTATCGCGACCGGGCTCGGGCTCTTCGATCGGATCCATGTGACCAATCCCTCCGAGGAAGCGGCTGAGGTTGACTTGGAGATCGTGACGGACGGCAGTGTCACGCTCGATCCGATCGAGCTGACGATTCGAGCCGGCCGCACTGTGGTGGTCGACGTCGCAGCTGAGTCGCGGCTTGCCGCACTGCCGGAATTCTCGGTCGTCGCTCGCTCCCTGACCGGTCAACCAGTCGCCGTCGCCGTTGAGAGACGTGTCGAGTTGGGTGGCGATCTCGTCGCAGGCACCGCTGCGATGGGTGCGCTCGATGCTGCTGCCTCGGAGTGGATCATCGCCTCCGACGGCAACGTTTCAGAGGTGATCGCAGTCAACCCGCTCACTGACGTCAGCGCCAGCGTCGAGCTCTGGCGGGTTGGTGTGGAAGGGGAGACCTTGCTGAGCTCAATCGAACTCGCCCCTGGTCGCCGGCAGGCGCTCGTCACCCCCGACCTCGACGCGCGCGACATCCTTCGGGTTCGAGCTACGTCGCCGGTTGTCGTGGGTCGAGCGAGTGCGGGTTTCACGTCACGACAGATGCTCGGTGGCGTGATTGCCGACGGCGTGGTGCTGCTCGATCAGCTCGATTGATCGTCGAGTTCGCCGGTGTGGCAGCCGGGTGGCACGGAGCCGGGCGCACGCTCGTCCGCCACTGCCGCCCACAGGTCAGTGGCGGTAACCGGCCCCAAGAAGCCTCGCTTGACGGCGCCATCGGCGTCGGCGATGACCAGGGTTGGCACGCCGTCGATGTTGTAGCGCTCGTGCAGAGCTGTATCGGTCTGGAAGTCGAGTCGCTGGGTTGCGACCTGATCGCTGGTCAAGAGCTCGGCTCGTTCCCACACGCCGGCGCAGGTTTCACACGTCGATGAGGTGAACACCGCCACAAGCCAGGGTGCCTCCGGCCGCACGAAGTCATCGCGGTCGAGCAGGTTAGGGACGTGATGGGTGTTCGAGGCAGGTGGTCCAGGCTTGCGCCCGAGCACCATGGCGACGAGCAGAGCGATCGCGACCCCGCCGATGACGAGGAGGGCCGAGGACATGCTCAGGTGTCGTCGCCGCTGCCGACCTCGGCCGGCTTGCTGGCTTCACCGCCAGACGGAGGTGTGGTGTCGTTGGCGTCAGTCGCGGCCGGCTGACGCGAGATATCGATGAGCCGCACAACCTCGTCACCGGTGATCGTCTCGTGCTCGAGCAGTGCTCGGGCCACGAGGTCAAGGCCGTGCCGGTACTCGACCAGAAGATCTCGGCAGTCGCTCTCGGCCTCGACGAGGATTCGGCGGATCTCGTCATCGACAAGCTTCTGCGTTGCGCCCGAGAAGTTCTTCGACTGCATCATGTCCTCACCGAGAAACACGGGCCCTTGACCGGACAGCGACATCGGACCGACCGCCTCGCTCATGCCCCACTCGGTGACCATGCGGCGAGCCGTTGCTGTGGCCTGCTGGAGGTCGTTGGAGGCCCCGGACGAATATTCATCGAAGACCAGGGCCTCGGCGACGCGGCCACCCATGGCCATGACCATGAGGGCCTCGGCCTCGTCCTTATCCATCGAGTGTCGATCCTGGGTCGGCAGGGTCATCGTGACGCCGAGCGCCATGCCGGTCGGGATGATCGTGACCTTGTGGACGGGATCGTTCTTTGGGAGGATCGCCGCGCACAAGGCGTGGCCGGCCTCGTGGTAGGCGGTGCGCTCGAGTTCTTCGCGGCTGCGCACCATCGAGCCTCGCTCGATGCCGAGCAAGGCCCGGTCGCGAGCCGAGTCGAAGTCGACCGCACCGATCTTGTCGCTTCCACGACGCACGGCGAACAGCGCAGCCTCGTTGACCAGGTTGGCCAGATCAGCGCCGGCCATACCGGGGGTACCACGTGCAATCACGTTGACCTCGACATCGTCACCGGTGTTCTTGCCCTTCAGGTGCACCTCGAGGATCTTGACGCGATCCTCGAGTTCGGGGAGAGGCACGACTACCTGGCGATCGAAACGCCCGGCTCGGAGCAGGGCGGGATCGAGGATGTCGGGTCGGTTGGTAGCTGCCATAATCACGATGCCCTCAGAGCCCTCAAAGCCGTCCATCTCGGCGAGCATCTGGTTGAGGGTTTGCTCACGCTCGTCGTGTCCGCCGCCGAGGCCAGCGCCACGCTTGCGGCCGATGGAGTCGATCTCGTCGATGAAGATGATCGCCTTCCCCATCTTGCGAGCCGATTCGAATAGGTCGCGCACGCGGCTGGCGCCGACGCCCACAAACATCTCCATGAAGTCCGAACCGGTGACCGAAAGAAATGGCACTCCGGCCTCACCAGCGACCGCCTTAGCGAGGAGGGTCTTGCCGGTGCCGGGTGGGCCGACGAGCAGCACGCCCTTGGGTACGCGGGCACCGATTTCCGTGAAGCGTTCGGGGTGCTTCAAGAAATCGACGACCTCGGTGATCTCCTGCTTGACGCCGTCGTAGCCGGCAACGTCATCGAACATCGTGCCGGGGCGTTCGGTGGAGTAGGTCTTTGCTTTGCTTCGGCCGATCGACATGATGTTGCCCATCTGACCAGAGGCCCGACGCTGCATCCACACGAAGAAGATGATGAGCAAGGTGACCGGGATCAGCAGTGGGATCAGCGAGGTGAAGAAGTTGGGCCTCGGGGTGACGAACTTCCACTTGTCGGTCTGGGTGCGGATGAGGACGTTGTCGTCGTCGGGGAGCGGAAGCGGCCCGACGGTTGAGAACTCGGTACCCGAGGTGTCGGTGAAGGTGATGCCACCGTCGGTGTTGTCGTACTCCGCCTCAACGACGGCGCCCTCCTCAACGCGCCCGATGAAGTCGGCGTAGTCGACGGCTTCGCGGTTATCGCCGGGGATCAACATCGTGACGGCGAGCACCACGATCAGTGACCCGAGGGTGATCCAGACCGCATAGCGAGAGCGTCCTTGGGCGTTGGGGTTCTGACCGCTGGGCGGGCGGTCCTCGTCGCTGTCGGGAAGCGGAGGCGGAGGAGGGGGAGGAGGGTTCGGCGCCATGGTGCAAGGGTAGACGGGTGTCGGCGTGCAACGGCAGCACGGGCGGTGCTATTCCTTCGGTCCGCGCCACGTGGGTGTGAGAGCGTTACGTTCGCCTCCATGAGTCGTCGTTGCGCCCGTCCCGGCTGTGGTCAGCCCGCTGACACCACCCTGTCGTTCGACTACGCCCAGCGGCTGGTGTGGCTTGATGACCTGCATTTCGGCAACAGCCCGGCCAATCACGATCTCTGCCGGCGTCACGCCGATCGCACCCAGCCGCCCAAGGGCTGGGAACTTCGGGACCGCCGTTCGGCCCGGGCGGCGGTGACGTTGAAGTTCGCCAGCTAGGCGCCATGGCGCCGACACAACGGGTTGTCCTGGCGATCGTCGGGTTCATCGGTGGCGTCCTTGCCGCCAGCGTTCTCGCCGGTCTCGTCGTCTCCTCCACGGGCTGGGAGCTGTCGGTGCCGGCCAGTATCGGCAGCGAACTCGGCCGTACCGTCCGCCAGGTCGGGCAGGCCGCCCCGCTCGACGACCATCGTGTGCCCGCTGCTTGGTTGGCCGTCGTCAATGCACCGCTGTGGCTTGGCCTCGCTGGTGCTCCGCTCCTCGCCCGTCGTGCCGGCCTCAGTTGGCGACGCGATCTCGGCTGGGGGATGAGCGCGATCGACATCCCAGCGGGTCTCGCGCTCGGAGTCGCCACCCAGTTCGTCCTCATCCCGCTGTACGAGGTGATCTTCCTGTTCTTCGGTGAGCAGGATGTCTCCGGTCCCGCCCGCAGCCTTGTGGCCTCCGTCGACAGCCCACTCGATCTTCTCGGCCTGCTGGTGATCACAGTCGTCATGGCGCCGCTCACCGAGGAAATCGCCTACCGCGGCCTGCTCTTCGGGGGCATCCGTGACATGGAGCGCGGCTATGTCGGTTCGGGCGTGGTCATTGCAGCGGCTGTGTCCTCGGTGATTTTCGCCGCGTCCCACTTCCAGCTGATCCAGTTCCCGGGTCTGTTCGTGTTCGGCCTCGTTGCGGTGGCGGCCTTCCATCGCACTGGGCGGCTTGCGACGGCGATCTGGGCTCACGTCGGCTTCAATCTCACCACGGTCGTGCTGCTGCTCTGGGCGTGAGTTGGCCCGTTCGTCGACCGGCCTCGTCGCCTACCCGTCTGGGTCGTGTCGTTCTCCCGGCGAGCAGCGGTGGGGGATTCGTCCGAGCGGCGCGGAGAAACGCCAGCTTGGTGGCACCATGGTCGGCGCCATGACGGACAAACCTCCACTCGAGCCTGACATCGAGGTCCCGACCCACGACGAGCCCGCGGCGATCGACCTAAAGCCCGAGTCGCAGCGGTGGAGGGCGTGGGCCCGTTCGATCGCGCCGCAGCAGGTCGCCACCTTCGTGCTCGTCA
>PBTQ01000095.1 GCA_002729125.1 Acidimicrobiaceae bacterium
CCGGTGCGGTCGACCCTGATCCGTACCGACCACACGCCGCAGACCAGCCGCCGTCGCGACGGACGCCTCGCCGGTCCGTCGTTGCGGTTGCGCGGTCAGCTCCGATCGGGGTCGTCGGTCTTGCTTGTCGACGATGTCGCCACCACGGGGGCGACGCTCACGGCGGCCGTTCGGCTGCTTCGGTCAGGTAGTGCGCTGGCCGTTCATGGTTCGGTCATCACGCGCGCTCGGCGGCGTTCGTCAGGCGCCACGTGAACCGGAGGTGTACGGTCGGTTTCACAACCGATCCACGGAGGTTTTTTCATGGACGTCTCCATCAGCGCACGGCACGTGAACGTCACGCCGCGACTGGAGGAGGTGATCCGCGAAAAAATCGGCACGTTGGATCGCTTCCTTGACGGGCTCCGACACGCCGAGGTGCACTTCGACGAGGCCCGGAATCCGCGGATCGAGCACAAGGAGTTCCTTGAGGTCGTCGTCGAAGGACACGGACATCATCTCCGAGCGAAGGTCAACGCCCGCGATCCGTACTCGGCCGTCGATCTGGCGACGCTGAAGCTTGAACGCCAGATCCGAAAGCTGCGCACGAGGCTGCAGAAGCGTCACCACGGCGACGGCCGGTCGATCCGGACCTTCGACACCGCCGCGATCATGGAGGATCTTTCAGGCCAACCTGGGGTCGGCGTTGCGACGGTCGTTGAAGCGGACGCGGTCGAGGACGAAGCGCTTCCCCAGATCGTGAAGTCGAAGCGCTTCTATCTCGCACCGATGACTCCTGACGATGCCATCCTCAAGATGGATCTCCTCGGCCACGGGTTCTTCTTCTTCATCAACAGTGACACCAACCGGTCCGCCGTCATCTACAAGCGAGACGATGGCGACATCGGACTGATCGACGAAGCCGGCTGACCTCGCCGAGGTCGACACCACCGTCATCAAGGTGTTTCGGCAGATCTGATGAGACCCGGGCCTCTGCCGAGGGTCGGCGTGGCCCATCGGTAGAGTGATCCGCACGATGAGCATTTTCTCCCGTGTTCTGCGCAGCGGTGAGGGCCGCAAGCTGAAGGCCCTGCAGGCGCTCGTGCCCGACGTCAACGCGCTTGAGCCCGAACTGCAGGTGCTTTCTGACGACGCACTCCAGGCCAAGACAGGCGAGTTCCGTCAGCGTCTCGACAACGGTGAGGAGCCCGACGACCTCCTGATCGAGTCATTCGCTGTGACCCGCGAGGCGGCCACCCGTGTGCTGGGCCAGCGTCACTACGACGTCCAGATCGTCGGTGGCGCCGCCCTGCACCTTGGCTGGGTTGCCGAGATGAAGACGGGTGAAGGCAAGACCCTAACGTCGACGCTGCCGATCTATCTCAACGGTGTCGGTGGCAAGGGTGTTCACGTCGTCACGGTGAACGACTACCTCGCGTCCCGCGACGCCGAGTGGATGGGGCAGGTTCATCGCTGGATGGGTCTCGAGGTTGGTCTCGTGCTACCGGGCAATCGCGACTCGGCCCACAAGAGGGCCCAGTACGCCGCTGACATCACCTACGGCACCAACAACGAGTTCGGCTTCGATTACCTTCGCGACAACATGGCCATGTCGCGCGAGAAGCAGGTGCAGCGCGGCCACAACTACTGCATTGTCGACGAGATCGACTCGATCCTGATCGACGAAGCCCGCACCCCGCTGATCATCTCGGGCAAGGTTGCCGACGCCGCCCAGCTGTATGTGAAGTTCGCCTCGATCGCCCGAGGCCTGCGTCGCGACGTCGACTACGAAGTCGACGAAGAGAAGCGCACCGTCGCCCCACTCGAAGAGGGTGTGCGCGTGGTTGAGCGGGCGCTTGGCATCGACAACCTCTATGACCAGGTGTCGAACAATCTGGTCCACCAACTCCAGGCCGCCATCCGGGCCAAGGAGTTGTACAAGCGGGACAGGGACTATCTCATCGACGGCAACGGCGCCGTGAAGATTATCGACGAGTTCACCGGCCGCACGATGGAGGGTCGCCGCTGGTCCGACGGCCTTCACCAGGCGGTCGAGGCAAAGGAAGGGGTGGCGATTAAGGAAGAGAACCAGACGCTCGCCACCATCACCCTCCAGAACTACTACCGCCTCTACGACCGACTCGCCGGTATGACCGGCACCGCCGAGACCGAAGCCTCGGAGTTCGTGTCGACGTACGGCCTCCACGTGGTGCCGATCCCAACCCACAAGCCGGTCGCCCGGATGGACGAAGGCGATCTGATCTACAAGACCGAGGACGCCAAGTTCCAGGCCTGCATCGACGACATCATCGAGCGCAACGCCGCCGGTCAACCAGTGCTCGTCGGCACGGTGTCGGTCGAGAAGTCCGAGAAGCTCTCGCGCATGATGGAGAAGCAGGGCGTGGCGCACGAGGTGCTCAACGCCAAGCAGCATCACCGCGAGGCCGACATCGTCACCCAGGCGGGCCGCCTCGGTGCGGTAACGGTTGCCACCAACATGGCGGGCCGCGGTGTCGACATCCTCCTCGGCGGCAACCCGGAGGGTCTCGCCGACCGCGACACGCGGGCTGAGGGTCTCGACCCTGACTCCGACGAGGGTCGGCCCCGCTTCGAGGAGCTCGTCGCCAAAAACAAGGCCGCCACCGACATCGAACGCGACAGGGTGCTCGACCTTGGCGGTCTCTACGTGCTCGGCACGGAGCGTCACGAGAGCCGCCGTATCGACAATCAGTTGCGTGGTCGTTCCGGCCGGCAGGGCGATCCGGGAGAGAGTCGCTTCTACCTGTCGCTCGAAGACGAACTCATGCGCCTGTTCGCCACCGGCGCCATGGACTGGGTGATGGGTCGGGCCCTGCCCGATGATGTCCCGCTCGAGGCGAAGATGGTCACCCGAGCGATTGAACGGGCCCAGAACACGGTCGAGGGCCGCAATGCCGAGACCCGCAAGAACGTCCTGAAGTACGACGAAGTGATGAACGAGCAGCGCAAGGTGATCTACCGGCGCCGCGGGCAGATTCTTGACGGCGCCGACCTGCGCGACGAAGCGCTCGAGTACCTCGACGACGCCGTCGGCGCTGCGGTTGCCACCTACTGCGTGAGTGACATTGCCGAGGAGTGGGATCTCGAGGCGCTCCTCACCGAGGTCAAAACCCTGTGGCCGGCCCAGATCGAGCTCGCTGCCTTCGAGGCGGCCTCGAGCACGCAAGAACTCCACGACATGCTCTATAACGAAGCATTGTCGCTGTACGAGACACGCGAGCGTGAGCTCGGCGAGCCCGTGCTGCGTCAGGTCGAGCGTCAGGTGATGCTGCGCGTCGTCGATCAGCGCTGGCGTCAGCACCTGCGTGAGATGGACTTGCTGCGCGAGGGCATTCACCTTCGGGCGATGGGTCAAAAGGATCCTGCCACCGAGTGGCTACGTGAGGGCTTCGAGATGTTCGGCATGATGATGACCGGCATCGCCAACGACTTCGTCAAGTACGTCATGCACGTCCAGGTCTCCAGCGACTCGGCCACGCAGCCCGAAGAGCCTGCGATTGCGGACATGACCGAGACGAAGCGGGAGGCGAGCGCCAGCACCTCAGCTTCACGGATCGCCAACGCCGACGCGCCGAAGGTCGTCAAGGCCAACCAGCAGCGGAGCAAGACGCCCATCGTCAAGACCGATCTCGACAAGGTTGGAAGAAACGATCCGTGCCCCTGTGGAAGCGGGAAGAAGTACAAGAACTGCTGGGGCAAGCCCGGCTGTCTCGCCGACGTCTGAGCCGAAGGCAAATGCAGGATTTCACTGATCAGATCAGCGCGATTGCAGCGAGACTCGACGAGGCGTTGGGTTATCTGCGAATCGACGAACTCAAGATGCGCCAACCTCAGCTCGAGGCAGAGGCGTCGCGTCCCGACCTTTGGGACGATCAAGAGAAGGCCCGGAAGGTCACCTCCGAGCTCTCGGCGGTGAATGAGGACCTTGAGCTCTACGACCGTCTCCGGGGAGAGGTCGACGATCTCGAGACGCTGCACATGATGGCCCGCGAAGAAAACGACGAGTCCCTTGAGCCCGAGATCGCGGAGCAGGCCACCTCGCTCGAGACGGTGTTCGACGAGCTTGAGATGCGCTCGCTGTTCACCGGTGAATTTGACGAGGGTGATGCCGTTTGCCAGATCAAGTCTGGTGAAGGCGGCACCGATGCTCAGGACTGGGCCGAGATGTTGATGCGGATGTACAACCGGTGGGCCGACAAGCGGGGCTTCGACATCGAGATTCTCGCCGTTTCCGAAGGCACCGAGGCCGGTCTCAGTAATGTCGAGTTCGTGCTCAAGGGCCGCCACGCGTATGGGCTGATGCAGTCCGAGCACGGTGTGCACCGACTTGTGCGCATCTCGCCGTTCAACAACGAGGGCAAGCGCCAGACCGCCTTCTCTGCCGTGCAGGTCGCGCCCTTCTTCGAGGAGGTCTCCGAGGAGATCGAGATCGACGAAAAGGACCTTCGTATCGATACCTACCGTTCGTCCGGTGCCGGCGGCCAGCACGTCAACGTTACGGATTCTGCCGTCCGCATCACGCACCTGCCCACCGGTCTTGTCACTGCCTGTCAGAACGAACGAAGCCAGCACCAGAACAAGGATCGAGCCATGCAGATGATGGCGGCGAAGCTCCTCGACCTCGAGCGCAAGAAGCGCGACGAGGAGATCGCCGGTTTCACGGGTGAGCAGCAGAACGTGGGCTTCGGCTCTCAAATCCGTAGCTATGTCATGCAGCCTTACCAGATGGTGAAGGACCTTCGTTCTGAACACGAGACTGCCCAGGTCGACTCGGTCTTGGGTGGCGATATCGAACCCTTCATGGAGGCCTGGCTTCGCTGGACGCGTGCGCAGGCTGCTGACGCCTAGGAGAGCATCGTGAGCGACACTGCCCTTGAACTCGTGAGCGTCTTGGAGGACGCCCGCATCGCCGCCGTTTGCGCACAGGACGCCGAGACCCTCGAAGGTCTGCTGAGCGAGGCGATGGTTTACACCCACTCGTCGGGTTCGGTCGACACCAAGGCGAGTTTCCTCGACAACGTCCGCAATGGACCGGTGCAGTACCGATCGGTGGAGCGAAGCGACCGCACCGCTCGTCTGGCGGGCGATACCGCCCTGTTCGGCGGACGAGCGAGGATCCACGTCGAGTTCGACGGACACCCGCTTGACCTCAATCTCCGGTATCTGGCCGTTTGGGCCCGGGTGGATGGCGCTTGGCGCTTCGAGGCCTGGCACTCGACCCCCGTCACCCACTGACACCGGCAGTGCCGCAGATTCCGCCGGATCCAGTGCTAGCGTTTCGCCGTCGGGCGGGCCGGTTGACCCCAGGATTCCCATGATCAAACTCGAGAACGTCACGAAGGTGTATAAGGGCGATAATGTCGCGTTGCGTGACGCCACGCTCGGTATCGACAAAGGAGAGTTCGTATTCCTCGTCGGCGCCTCCGGCTCCGGGAAGTCGACCTTTATCCGTTTGCTCAACCGCGAGGAAGTTCCCGAGCACGGCACGATCTATGTCGCTGGTAAGGACATCGGCACGTTGGGTCGATGGAAGGTGCCTTACCTGCGCCGCAATATCGGTTACATCTTCCAGGACTTCAAGCTTCTGCCGAACAAGACGGTTGCCGAGAACGTGGCGTTCGCTCTTGAGGTGATCGGCAAGCCTCGGCACGTCATCAAGAAGCAGGTGCCGGCCATCCTCGAGCTGGTTGGGCTTTCCGAGAAGATCGCGAACTTTCCGTCGGAGCTCTCCGGTGGTGAGCAACAGCGGGTGTCGATCGCTCGGGCGTTCGTGAACCGGCCGCTGATTTTGTTGGCCGACGAACCCACTGGCAACCTCGACCCGCAGACCTCGGTCGGCATCATGCGTCTGCTCGACCGCATCAACCGCACGGGCACCACCGTCGTCATGGCCACTCACGACCGGGGCATCGTCGACACGATGCGTCGCCGTGTCATCGAACTTGACCGGGGCGTGATCGTTCGCGACCAAGCCCGCGGTGTCTACGAGTAGGGGGTCGACTACATGGCGATCTCTCCCGTCTACGCGCTGCGAGAAACCGGCCAGAACCTTTGGCGCAACTTCATGTTGTCGATGGCGACGGTCATCACGATCGGCGTTTCCCTTTGGCTTTTCGGCGGCTTCTTCTTGTTCAACTACGCCGTCGACAACGCCACCCAGCGCTGGGAAGGCGGCATCGAGTTCGTCGTCTGGATGAACCCCGAGGCCACGTCCGAACAGAACGCCAACATCCTCGACGCGATCATGACGAGTCCCGAGATTCAGGACTACACGTTCGTCGACCAGGACGCGGCGTACGAGGAGTTCAAGGACATCTTCTCCGACACGCCCGAACTGATCGAGGTCGTCACCCCCGAGGTGATGCCGCCGTCGTATCGCGTGGTTCCCGTCGACCCCGATGCTGACGTGGTTGCCGAGCTTGCCGGGCAGTTCGAGGGTCGACCGGGCGTGAAGACGGTCGTCTCCGCCAACGACACGATTCGCGACATCCAAGATCTCGCCGACGAGGTCAGCACCGTGTTTCTCGCTGGTTCGCTGGTACTGCTCGCCGCTGCGACCTTGCTGATCCTCACCAACATCGTTAGCGCGATCCGCAACCGTGGTCGAGAGATTGAGATCATGAAGGTCGTGGGCGCTACGAACTGGTTCATCCGGATTCCGTTTATGTTCGAAGGCATCATGCAGGCGCTGCTCGGCGCTGTGTTCGCCTGGGGTGGTCTCTACGTGATCGATCAGCGGGTGATCGGCCGCTTCAGCCAACCCGACAGCCTTGAGCTGATGGCCGGCTTCCAGGTTGAGAGCGATGAGCTGATCTTCACGGGTGGTCTCGTGTTGGGGATTGCGATGGCCGTGTCGGTGATCGGTTCGGCGATCGCCGTCACCCGCTACCTCGACGCCTGATCGGCGATGCGTCTTTCGATGACCCTCCCCACCATGGCGGGTGGGATTGATCGAGGGTTACTGCGCGCCTGGTGTCAGGCGGTCGACGAGGGTCCGTTCCATGCGCTGGCTGTGGGGGAGCGGATCGCGTTCGGCAATCTCGAGATGCACACGACGCTGAGCTTTGCGGCGGCCGTCACCGAACGGGTTCGCCTTGCTTCGACTCTCACCATCTTGCCGATGTACGCCACGGACTGGGCGGCGAAGTCGCTCGCCACCCTCGATGTCGTGAGCGACGGTCGTCTCGACCTTGTGGTCGGGGTCGGGGGTCGCCGGCACGACTATGACCGGGCCGAGCGTTCTTTTGCGGGGCGGCATCAGCGGCTCGACGATCAGGTCGCTGAGCTTCGTCGGATCTGGGCGGGTGGCGACGTCGACGGCTTGCCGGTCGGTCCCGCTCCGGTGCAGTCGGGTGGCCCACCGATCTTCGCCAGCGCGATGGGCACGAAGTCGACGGCACGGGCCGCTCGGTGGGCTGACGGCAACATGGGGTTCTCGTTGGCGCCTGACACCGACGACCACGAAACGTCAATCCGGACGGTGGTCGATGCCTGGGCGGCCGCAGGTCGCGCCGAGCGTCCATACGTGTCGACCAGCTTCTGGTACTCGCTTGGCGACCGAGCAGCCGCCGAGCTTGATGGCTACGCCCGCCGATATCTCGGTATTTTCGGCGATGAGGCGGCGGTGATGATGGCGTCGATGTGCAGCAGCGCGGGTCCGGAGGCGACGCTCGCCTGCATCGAACGGTGCCAGGCCACAGGGATGGACGAGCTCTACCTCGTGCCCACCTCACCGGATCCCGACCGTCTTTCGGAGCTGATCGACCTGATCACGTAGGGTCCGCCCATGTGCGAACCCACCGTGGTCCATACCGGCGTCGACTTCGGAGAGGGGCCCCGTTGGCACCAGGAGCGGCTCTGGTTTTCCGACTTTTACCGGCGAGGTATCTTCTCGATCGGTGACGACGGCGAACGTCGCGAGCTCGCCACCAACGACCAACCCTCAGGCCTCGGCTGGATGCCGGACGGCACCCTTCTGTACGTCTCGATGACCGCCAAACAGGTCATGGCCGTTTCACTCGGAGGCGAGCTGACCATGCACGCCGACGTATCGCAGATTGCCAAGCACTTCTGCAACGACATGGTCGTGTCGGTCGACGGGCACGCCTACGTGGGCAACTTCGGTTTTGATCTCGAGCATCAGGCACCGTTCGAGGCCGCCTACCTCGCCCATATCGCTCCCGACGGCGCGGTTCGTCGGGTCGAGCATCCGCTTGCCTTCCCCAACGGTTCAGTGATCACTCCTGACGGGTCGACGTTGATCGTCGGTGAGACCTTCGGCGGGCAATACACCGCGTTCGACCTCGACGGTGATGGCCATCCGGTGAATCCACGGGTATGGGCCTCGGTGCCCGGTGCGTCCCCCGACGGGTGTGTGCTCGATGCCGATGGTGCCATCTGGATGTCTGACTTCGTCGGGCAACGGTTCGCTCGGGTTCACGAGGGCGGTGAGGTGAGCGCCGAGATCCCGGTCGACGGTGCCGCAGTGGCGTGCATGCTCGGCGGGCCCGACGGCTGCACCCTCTACGGGTTTGTTTCACCCGGCTCGCACCCTGACGAGGTTGCGGGAAAGGGCCTGACCAAGGTCGTGGCGGTCGAGGTCGACACGCCCCGTGCCGGCTGCCCGTGAGCTTCGTTCCCGAACGCCAGGCGCACTAGCGTCCAACCATTCACCTCTCCTGGAGTAGCCATGGCCATCGACTTCACCCTCACCCCCGAGCTCGAAGACATCCGAGACCGTGTCCGTGCGTTCGTCGCCGAGGTGGTGAAGCCGGCCGAGGATCTGATCGAAGGGCATGGCGACCAGGAGGCCCTCACCGGTAAGGCCCGCATCGAGAAGCTGATCGAGCTACGCAAGCTCGCCTTCAAGCAGGGCCTCTGGCTCCCCCACATGCCCGAAGACTGGGGCGGTATGGGCCTTGGCCACGTCGAGCTCGCCATGGTGCAGGCTGAAGCGGCGAAGAGTTACTACGGACCGTGGGTGCTCAACTGTCAAGCCCCTGACGAGGGCAATATGCACACGTTGTTGCACTGGGGCACCGATGAGCAAAAGGAGAAGTACCTCCGGCCGTTGACGGAGGGCACCGCCTGGTCGTGTTTCGCGATGACCGAGCCGGAAGTCGCAGGCTCGGACCCCACGTTGATCCGCACCAACGGTTACCAGGACGGCGAGGAGTGGGTACTCAACGGGCATAAGTGGTTCATCTCCAACGCCCACCGTGCCAACTTCGCGATTCTTGTCGCCCGCACCGAAGACGATCCCGATCTGCCCCAGGCGGCCAACACAGCGTTCCTAATCGATCTGCCAGCGGAGGGTTGGAACGAGGTCCGCCAGATCGAGACGATGCACGGCGGCACTGGCCACAGTGAGATCGTGATCGAAGACCTCCGAGTCCACGAGAGTCAGATGCTCGGGGGCCGCGGCCAGGGTCATCTGCTCGGCCAGTATCGCCTCGGCCCGGCACGGCTCGCTCATTGCATGCGCTGGATCTCCCAGGCAGAGACGGCTCTCGACCTGATGGTCGGCCGCTCGCTCGAGCGATACAGCCATGGCTCGATCCTCGCCGAGAAGCAGGGTGTCCAGTGGATGATCGCTGACTCAGCAATGGAGCTCTACCAGTGCAAGCTGATGGTGTTGCATGCCGCTTCGAAGATCGACGCCGCTCACCGGGGCGAGAACGTCGACTTCAAGTCGGAGGTCTCCATGGCGAAACACTTCGTTGCCAACAGCCTCAACCGCATCATCGATCGGGCGATCCAGACCCACGGTGCGCTCGGCTATTCGACCGACACCCCGCTCGCACACATGTACCAGCACGCCCGCTGGGCCCGATTCGCCGACGGCGCCGATGAGATTCATCAGATGCGCATTGCGCAGCGCACCATCGCCGCCTACAAGGACCACGGCACCACCCGCGCTGCCACTGGCGACCTACCCGTCTGATGGTCGACCGCTTCGATCTCAGCGGAAAGCGCGCGCTGATCACCGGTGGGGGTCGCGGCTTGGGCCGTGAGATGGCGCAGGCGTTCGCCGAGCACGGCGCCGACGTGATCATCGCCAGCCGAAAACTCGATGTGCTGGAGCAGGCTGCGGCCGAGATTGCCGAGGTCACCAGCCGCACCATCACGGCTAAGGCGTGCCATGTCGGTGACTGGGAACAGGTCTCCCACTTGGCGGACGAGGTCTACGCCGAGTTCGGCCGAGTCGACGTGCTGGTCAACAACGCGGGTATGAGTCCGCTCTACGAGTCGCTGAGCTCGGTTACCGAGGATCTCTGGCGCAAGGTGATCGATGTCAACCTCACGGGACCATTCCGGCTCTCGGCACTCGTCGGCGAGCGCATGAAAGAGGCGGGCGGTGGCGCAATCATCAACGTGTCCAGCACTGCTTCGTTGCGGCCGGGCGAGATGGAGTTGCCCTACGGCATCGCGAAGGCCGGCATCAATAACCTCACAACCGGACTCGCTCGGTCGTTGGCCCCAGAGGTGAGGGTCAACTGCTTGCTCCCGGGCCCCTTCGCTACGGACATCAGCGATGCCTGGCCGCCGGAACTGGTGGAGTGGATGGAACGAACGATCCCGGCCCGACGGGTCGGCCGGCCAGACGAGATCGTTGGTGCGGCGCTACTCCTTGCGAGCGACGCCGGAAGCTATATCTCTGGCACGATCATCCGACTCGACGGCGCCATGACCGGGACGGTCGGCGGTGGCTGACGGGCAACCTGTCGATCCGTCGATCGTCGACATCGACGTTCTCACCGAATGGATGGATAGGGAGGGCCTCGGTTCGAGCCCGCTGGAATCGATCGAACCGCTTGCGGGTGGCACCCAAAACCTCCTGTTGCGCTTCGTTCGCGACGAGCGCACCTTCATCCTTCGTCGGCCGCCGGAGCACAAGCGTGCTAACTCCGACGAGACGATGCGTCGCGAGGCTCGTGTGCTCGGCGCCCTCGCCGATACCGACGTGCCCCACCCGCGGCTGATCGCCGCTGAGGGCGACATCGACGTCCTCGGCGCCGCGTTCTACCTGATGGAGTCGATCGACGGCTTCCAGGCGACCTCTGGGCTTCCTGAGTTCCACGCGTCGGATCCGGCGGTGCGTCGTTCGATGGGTTTCTCGTTCGTTGATGCCCTGCTGTCGCTGCATGCGGTCGACCCGGCGACGAAGAATCTCGACGGCTTCGGGAAGCCCGAGGGGTACCTCGAGCGTCAGGTACCCCGCTGGCAGTCGCAGCTCGAGAGCTACAACGAGATGGAGGGCTATCCTGGCCCTGATCTGCCGCACCTCGCCGATATCCAGGCATTCCTCGAGGTCAACCAGCCCGAGCCGTCGGCCACGGGTATCATCCACGGCGATTACCACCTCGCCAATGTGATGTTCCGCCGTGATGCTGGCGAGATCGCCGCCATCGTCGACTGGGAACTCGCCACACGGGGCGATCCGCTCATCGATCTCGGACTTGTGGTCGCGTTCTGGCCCGAAGCCGACGGCGCGGCGGGAATGATGTCGATCCAGCCCTGGGATGGCTTCCCGGCGATCGAGGAACTCGTCGCCCACTACGACGCCAACTCGCCTCGCGACCTCAGCGCACTCGACTGGTACGCCGTGCTCGCCTGTTACAAGACCGGCATCATCCTCGAGGGCACCTATGCTCGAGCGTTTGCCGGCAAGGCGCCCAAGGAGTTTGGTGACCTGTTGCATGCCACCACGGTTGGCCTCTTCGAAAAGGCAGGCCGCATCATTCGTGGATGACCCGGGCTCAGATTACGCCGTCTGGTTGTAGCTCTGCGCTCACCATGGCTTGGGTGAGAACCCCGGAATCTGTCGGTCGGTCGCCAGGAAGGTCTGGTCTTCGGTGATCAGGGATCCGGGAATACCCGGGTCTCCGGCGGCCAGGAGGCCGAGCGCCTCGTCCTTCTCGGTCCCCGTTACGAGAAAGAGGCGTTCGTGGGCTCGGTTGATCAGCGGAGCGGTCATGGTCCAGCGTCGGGTGCCCTTGTACTCGGCGCTCACCGCCAAGTCGGTGGTGGCTTCGAGGGCCGGGTCATTGGGAAAAAGCGACGCCGTGTGTCCATCATCGCCGAGACCGAGCTGGATCAGGTCGAGCCGAGCTGGGGTGCCAGCGAGCTGCTCGAGCTCGGTCAGATGGTCGGCGAGCGCATCGCGCTCACCGTCAGCCTCGACCGGTATCGGGTGGTATCGCACGAGGGGATGGCGGGCGACGAAGCGTTCCCGGATCACCGTGTCGTTGCGGTCACGACTTCCGGCGGGAGCGACGCGCTCGTCGACCTGAAAGAGATGCACAGCCGACCAGTCGACCTGTTCGTGGGCGGCTAGGGACTCGAGGAACACGGTGGGTGTCGAGCCACCCGACACGGCCCACACGAACCGGCCGGTGCGTTCGATCGAGGTGATGGCTCGAGCCGCGACCCACGCCGCTGCATTATAGGCGGCATCTTGGGCGGTGGCGGAGCGACGGACCCGGATCGCGGAGGTCATCTCAGGGGGCTGGCCAGCTCAGGCCGGCTGGCAAGAGGGAAGAGCAGTCGGGACCCGAGCTGCCGCGCCGGTAGTCGTGGAGCGGCGTCTTGGAGTCGAGGACGCCCTCGACGATGCGCCAAGCCTCCTCAACCGAGTCCTGCCGGGCGAACAGTCGAGGATCGCCGTCGAGTGCGTCCCCGATGAGGCGCTCATAGGGGTCGGGTCCGTCACCACCGAGCGCCTCGCCGTAGTCGACGGTGAGATCGACGCCCTGGGCGCGTAGACCGTCGCCGGGCACCTTGGCTTGCATCGACATGGAGATGACGTCGTCGGGTTTCATCCGGAAACGGATGACGTTCGCCGGCGGCTTGCCCTCGGGGGCGAAGAGATCCTGTGGGGTCTGGCGGAGTTCGATGACCGCCTCGGTGACCGTTTCGCCCATGCCTTTGCCGGCGCGGATGAAAAATGGCACACCGGCCCAACGCCAGTTGTCGATTTCGAGCCGGATGGCCGCGAAGGTCTCCGTGTCAGAGGTGGCGGAGATGTCGCGTTCGTCGAGGTAGCCGTCGTAGCGACCTCGGACAACGTTGTCGGGGGTGAGCGCGGGGATGGCTTTCATGACTTTGACGATCTCGTCGCGCAACGCATCGGGCTCGCTCGAGACGGGTGGTTCCATGGCGAGCAGGCCGACGATCTGGAGCAGATGGTTCTGAATGACGTCGCGAATAGCTCCCACGCCGTCGTAGAAGCGGCCTCGTCCTTCGATCCCGAATGCCTCCGACATGATGACCATGACGCTGGCGACGTGGTGTCGATCCCAAATGGGTTCGAGGAGAACGTTCGCGAATCGGAAAACGAGGAGGTTCTGCACCGGCTCCTTCCCGAGAAAGTGATCGATCCGGAAGATCTGGTCCTCGCGGAAGTGGCGGTGGAGGATCTCGTTGAGTTCGATGGCGCTGGCGAGATCGCGTCCAAACGGTTTCTCGACGACGAGGCGGCCATTGGCGGCGAACCCGACTCCGGCGAGGCCGGTGGCGACGTCGTCGAACAGCGACGGCGGGATCGCCATGAAGAACACCGGCAACCGGGCATCGCCGAGCTTCTCGGAGATCAGGTCGTAGACGACTGGGTTTTGGTAGTCACCCTCGACATAGCTCAGATGTGAGCAGAGCCGATCGACGATGGCTTCGTCCCGATCTTGAAGAACATCACGGACGTGATCGGCGAGTCGCTCGTCGGTCCACTGGCTGCGGGCAGTACCGACGACGGGCATGTCGATTCGGCCCTCGGCCGTGAGTTCGTAGAGCGCTGGGATCAGCTTTTTCTTTGCCAGGTCGCCGGTGATGCCGAACAGCACCAGCGCATCGGCATGGTCACCGATCATCCGCTTAGCTCGTCTTCTCGTGATGGCCACCGAACTGCATGCGCATCGCCGAGAGCGCCTTTCCGGCGAAGTCGAAGTTGTCGCGGCTGGCGAAGCGCTCGAGTAGCGAGGCGGTGATGGCGTGGGCGGGTACGCCGGTGTCGACGGCGGCCTTCACGGTCCAGCGGCCCATGCCGCTGTCGGAGACCCGGCCAGCGAAGTGTGACAGCTGTGGGTCCTCGGCGAGGGCGTTGGCGGTGAGGTCGATCAACCAACTGTTGATGACGCTGCCGCGCCGCCACAGTTCGGTGATCGCTTCGATGTCGAAGTCGTACTGGTAGGCACGGGGATCTTCGAGTGGGGCCGTCTCGGCATCGGCTTGGCGTTCCTCGGTGCCGGCGTCAGCGGCTTCGAGGATGCCGAGCCCTTCGGCGATGGCGGCCATCATTCCGTACTCGATCCCGTTGTGGACCATCTTGACGAAGTGACCCGCACCCGCCGGTCCACAGCGCAGCCAGCCGTGCTCTGCCGGGACGATGTCGCCGGCGCGGTTCGCCGTGCGCGGTACCGAGTCGATCGGCGGTGAGATCGTGTCGAAGAGTGGGCCCATGTTCTCGACGATGTCCGCTTCGCCGCCCACCATCAGGCAGAAACCGCGTTCGAGGCCGTAGACACCGCCGCTGGTTCCGACGTCGACATAGTGCAGGTTGTGCTCGGCGAGGCAGTCGGCGCGGTCGATGTCGTGGCGATAGTGGGAGTTGCCGCCGTCGATGATCACGTCGCCGGGGGAGAGCAGCGGTACGAGCTGATCGATGATCTGGTCGACGATCGCCACCGGCACCATGATCCAGATGTGACGAGGACCGTTGGTCTTGGTCACGAGGTCGGCGAGGTCCGCGGCGCCAGTGGCCCCTTCTGCTTCGAGCTCGGCGACTGCGTCCGGGTTGTTGTCGGTCACGACACAGTCGTGACCGTCCGTCATCAAGCGACGCACGATGTTTGCGCCCATCCGGCCTAGTCCAACCATCGCCAACTGCATCACTGCCTCCATCCGTGGGGGAAACCGGCGGGGTGCAGTCTGACATGCACACCTGCTTGGGGTGAGACGGATGGACTACCGTCGCCCGAGGTCGAAGTGGGGGTGGAGGCTGTGGTCGAGATCACCGGATTTGTTGAGGATGGCTTCGGCACAATTGCCGATGCCTTCCGTGCCAACTGGGAGCTCGGCGAGGAGGTCGGCGCAGGGTTCAGTCTCGTGCACGACGGCAAGCTGGTTGTCGACCTCACCGGTGGCACGGCGGATGACAGCGGCCGGGCCTATGACGCCGATACGCTCCAGCTCGTTTTCTCATCGACCAAGGGCATTGCTGCGATCTGTCTTGCCATGCTCGTGCAGGCTGGCGAGCTCGATTACAACGCGCCGGTCAGCTCGATCTGGCCCGAGTTCGGCGCCGCCGGAAAGGGCGAGCTCCCGATCTCGTGGGCGATCAGCCACCGGGCGGGGCTTGCGTCGGTCGATA
>PBTQ01000096.1 GCA_002729125.1 Acidimicrobiaceae bacterium
CCCGGTGAGAGCCTCACGACGTCCGACGACCTCGGCGAGTGCCAGAGCGAGGCGGGCGTCTCCGCTGGGGGGAACTGATGTCTCGCAGCCAGATCATGGGGGCGTTCGTCGTCCTCGCCCTCGTCGCTGGCCTCGTCATCGTGTGGCAGGTCACCGGTGATGAGGAATCCGGAGACAGCCCGATCGAGATCCTCACCGATCGCGTCGGCCGTCAGACACTGAGCGACGAACTCACGCTCAACGGCGAACTGCGCCGGGACGAACTCTCGACGATTAACTCGCCCTTCGACGGGCGAGTCAGCCAGGTCGGCATCGCCGCCGGTGACGAGATCGCCGCCGGTGATGTGATTCTCTCCCTTGACGGCCGACCGGCGGTCGCCGCCAACGGCGATTTCAGCTTCTACCGAACCCTTGACGTCGGTTCTGACGGTCCCGACGTGTTGCAACTCGAACGCATTTTGTTCGAGGCCGGTTACGACCCCGGCAACGTAGACCGTCTCTACACCGAGGCCACACGGGCGGCACTGCGCAACTGGCAGATCGATTATGGCTACGGCGGCGCTACACCCGAGCCAGAGGAAACGATCATCATTAGCCTCCAGCCGAGCAACGGGTACGAGGTCGGCGACAAGGACACCAAGGCGATTCTGATCGGCCCGTCCGTGCCAGTTCCAGGCGACACACTCGCTGCGTCAGGTGGCGGTGCCGGCATCATCCCGTTCCAGGACGATTCGATCACGGCCATCGGTGTCCAGAGCACCGAAGCGACGATCACCGAGGGCGACACGCTCGACGTTGTCCTTACCGCCGACCCCGCCCCAGTGGTCGACACCCAGATCCAGCTTGCGTTCGGTGGCGACGCAACCGGTGGCGACCTCGAAGACGTCGCCGACCCCGACATTGATGTCGACTATTTCAACGATCCGCTTGAGGATTCCCCGATCGTTTGGCCAGCGAATGCCACCACCGTCACCCTCACGCTGGAGACGTTCACCGACACCGTCGACGAAGAAGACGAAACGTGGACGATCAGCATCACGCCAGAGCAGCCGATCGGTGGCGGGATCAACTACGACCCAGCACCACTCAACACGCTCACGGTCACCATCGAAGACGCCACGCCCGATGAAGTGCCGACATTCGAGCTCACGATCGAAGCCGGTGACGGTGAGATTGACGAAGGCGAGGCGGCGACGTACACCATCACCGCCGACCGCGAGCTCGGCCGGTCGGTCGAGGTTCGTTATTCGCTCACTGGCACGGCCACAGAGGTCGACGACTACGCCGAGCAAGACACTGACCCGAGCTTTGTGTTCCCTGCCGGCGCCGATGAGACCGCCGTGACAATCACGACGGTGCAGGACAACACGATCGAACCGACTGAGTCTCTCACGATGACGTTGCAGCCCTCCGACGATCCGACCGACGAGTACCTACTGGGGTCGGCGATCTCGGGTACCGTCCGCGTCCAAGACGAAGACGAGCCCGAACTCGTCATTGTCGGCTCCGAGGTCCGCGTCGCCGAAGGCGGCGCTGTGGCTGTCACCATCCGTGCCGATGAGGCCCCAAGCAGCGACATCTCCGTCAGCTATCAAATCGGCGGAACCGCAACGATGGGTGCCGACTACTCGGTGCTCACCGGCACAGTCACCTTCCCTGCCGGTGCCCGCCAGGTCGACCTGCTCGTACAGACACTCGACGACGATGTGATCTTCGTTCCAAGCGACATGATCATCGCCGACTGGCCAGCGAGGGTCGGCACCGTGTTCGTCGACGAGGGCGAGACAGTCCAGCTCGGCAAGGAACTGCTGACCCTGACCGAGCCCGACTTCACGATCACGCTCTTCGCCAACCCCACCGACCGCTCCGAGATCGCCCTCGGACAGGACGTCACCGTCGAACTCGAGGCAGGTGACCAAGAGGTCGAAGGTCGTATCGTCGAACTCGACGACGCAGCGATCATCACCGACAGCGGCGGCGAACGCTACGAGGGGGTCGTCGAAGTCACCAGCGAGCTCGCTGCGGTCGACGGCGCAACGGTTCGCATCGAGGTGGTGCTCGATGAGCGAATCGATGCCATGGTTGTTCCGCGCGCAGCTGTCTTCCAGGACGCAACCGGCAACCCCAGCGTGCGGGTCATCGATGCCGAGACGCTCGAACAACGGGTCGTCGCCATCGAAACCGGCATCCAGGACGGGTCGTACACCGAAGTCCTGTCAGGTCTCAACGGCTCCGAGATCATCGTGGTCGACGTCACCGGCGGATGAGCGACACGCCGCTCCTCCGCCTCGACGAGGTCTCTCGCATCTACGGCGAAGAGGTCAAAGTTCACGCGCTCGACGGCGTAAGCCTCGACATCGAGGTGGGCGAGTTCGTTTCGATCGTCGGCCCATCCGGTTCCGGGAAATCGACGATGCTCGGACTGCTCGGACTGCTCGACCTGCCGAGCCTCGGCACCCTCTCGGTCGACGGCACGTCGGTCGCCGATCTCTCCGACCACGACCGCAGCACCCTGCGCGGCGAGGTCGTCGGGTTCATCTTCCAGCAGTTCCATCTCATCCCCCACCTCGATGCCCGGCGCAACGTCGAGACAGCACTCCTCTACCGCCAGATGTCGCCGAGGGAACGCAAGCATCGAGCGATGGATGCGCTCGAGATCGTCGGCCTTGCGCCTCGGCACGAGCATCGACCGGTCCAGATGTCGGGCGGCGAGCAGCAACGTTGTGCCATTGCCCGGGCAATCGTCACGGAGCCGAAGCTTCTGCTGGCCGATGAGCCGACGGGCGCACTCGACTCCACCAACGCCGCCAACGTGATGGAGATCTTCCGCGATCTGAACGATGGCTCTCGAGCGATCGCAATCGTCACCCACGACCCCGCCGTAGCGGCGTCGGCCGACCGACGCATCTCCATGAAGGACGGCAAGATCGTCGCTGATGATCAGCTGAGCGGTGGTGCAAGCGTCTCGGGCTTTGGCGGCACGCTGGGCGGCGCATCGTGAGGAGCGTCCGCGATCTCGTCGGTGTCGCCGTTGCCGGTCTCACGGCGCGGTGGAGCCGCACCCTGCTGATCATGCTCGGGCCGATCATCGGCGTGAGCGCGATCGTCGCCGCCGTGGGGCTCACCGAATCGGCCAAGGGAGACCTCCAGGAGACCCTCGCCGCCCTCGGTGACAACCTGATCCGCGGTGAGGCGGCCGCTTCCTTCAGCGCCGACGCACCAGCCTTCACCGAGGACGTTGTCGAACGCATCAACCGCTTGGCCACGGTCGAGGGGTCGACGGCGACCAAGGCGGTGAGCGGCATCATCACCACCCCCTACGAGGCGGCCCGCAGCTACTACACCGCCTTCCCCACACCGGTGGTCACGGCCGACGAGCATTTTCTCGATGTCATGCAGGTCGAGCTCGTGTCGGGTCGATGGCTCAACTCCTTCGACCAGGACACTGCCGCCCGTACCGCCGTGGTCGGGATCGGCCTCGCCGATGAATTCGGCTTCCGCGAGGGCAACCGAACCATCAAGCTCAACGACCTTGACTACGGCGTCGTCGGTGTGGTCGAGCGCTACCCGCTCGATCCGGTCTTCGACAACGCCGTGATCATCCCGGCGTCGACCGCCGACGCTGATTTCGATGTCGGGCTCGAACCCGACACGGTCTACGTCCGCTCCGACCCGGCCTTTACGCTTGAGACCGAGGCCGCTCTGCCGGTGGCCATCAACCTCGGTGGCGACATTGAGACCAGTACCACAGTGCTTTCCGACGCCCTCGAGGCCGAGGCCGCGGCCGACAGCACGCTGCAGATCATCGTCGCAGCCATGGGCCTGCTCGCCCTGATCGTCGGCGGCGTCGGCATCGCCAACGTCATGTCGATCTCGGTGATCCAGCGTTCGGCTGAGATCGGCATCCGCCGAGCACTCGGTCACGGTCGCTCGTTGATTGCCTGGCAGTTCCTCATCGAATCGGTCGCCGTCGGCCTGCTCGGCGGGCTCGCCGGAGCGCTCGTCGGCGTGGGCATCGTCGTGTACGCGAGCCGTATCGCCGGGTGGGTCTTCGTCCTGTCACCCGAACTCGACCTCTTCGGCATCCAGCTGCCGTCGCACTATGTCGGGGTGCCGACGCTCTATCTCATCGGCGTGGGGGCAGCCCTTCTCACGAGCGTGTTCGCCGGCCTCTACCCGAGCGTCAAAGCAGCCCGGCTCGAACCTCTCGAAACCCTCCGTCTGGGCTGATCTCCGACCGGCCAGACGTCCTGAGGCGTTTGGTCCGCAGCGCTTCTTCGCCGAGTGTTTCCCTTGGGTCGAGTGTGGCTGCGCGAGACTCGGCGACCATGCGCCACGAGATCGTCGCTCCGACCGACTGCACCATCGTCGAGATCCAGCCTGAGCCGGGTGATTCCGTGCTAACCGGGGCGACGATCGCCATCGTCGAGATGATGAAGATCGAGCGGCTGGTGGAGGCTCCAGCGGAGGGATTGATCACAGAGGTGCGCGTGTCGGCAGGTGAGGTTGTGAAGGCAGGTCAGATTTTGGCGACCTTGGAGGAGCAGTCGATTGCTGCGACCGTCGCCGCCGACGCTCCCGACGATGGCGCTGCAGGCGAGCGGGCCGACCTCGCGGAGTATCACGCCCGCCGGGCGCTGCTCAACGATGAGGCCCGGCCAGACGCGATTGCGAAGGTCCATGCCCGTGGGCGCCGAACCGCCCGTGAGAACCTGGCAGATCTGACCGACCCGGACAGCTTTCAGGAGTACGGCAGTTTCATGTACGCCGCTCAGAAGGGCCGTCGTGATGTCGACGAGCTGATCCGCAACACGCCGGGTGACGGCATCGTCGGCGGTTTGGGCACGGTCAACGCTGAGCACTTTGGCGAGGAGGCGTCGCTGGTCGGAGTGATGTCGTACGACTACACCGTCCTCGCCGGCACGCAAGGGTTCCGAGGCCACGAGAAAAAGGACCGCCTACTGCCGGTAGTCGATCAGTTGCAGGTGCCCTTGGTCTTGTTCGCCGAGGGCGGCGGTGGCCGTCCGGGCGACACCGACACACCGTTCCTAGCCGGTCTCCAGCTGCATTCGTTCGCATGGATGGGGCGCCTGAGCGGGTCGGTGCCCTCCGTTG
Source organism: Acidimicrobiaceae bacterium (assembly GCA_002729125.1). Lineage (GTDB taxonomy): Bacteria > Actinomycetota > Acidimicrobiia > Acidimicrobiales > Aldehydirespiratoraceae > UBA11606. The sequence goes on from PBTQ01000096.1 coordinate 5,116, forward strand.
CGATCGTCAGCGGACGTTGTTTCGCCGGCAATGCTGCGCTGGCCGGCGTGTGCGATGTCATCATCGCAACCCCTGATGCGAACCTTGGCATGGCGGGTCCGGCGATGATCGAGGGCGGGGGGCTCGGGCGCTACCAGCCAGAGGACATCGGGCCAGTTGACGTGCAGACAACCAACGGGGTGGTCGACCTTCTCGCCGACGACGAGGCGCATGCGGTGGCGCTAACCAAGCACTACCTCGGTTTTTTTCAGGGGAGCCGCACGGACTGGGAGGCCCACGAACAAGCTGCGATGCGTGACATCGTGCCCGAGAACCGCAAGCGGATCTACGAGGTCCGCGACGCGATCACGACACTGGCCGACATCGACTCGACACTCGAGCTGCGACCGAGTTTCGGCGGGGCGATCGTGACGACCCTCGCCCGCATCGAAGGGCGACCGGTCGGGATCATCGCCAACGATCCCGGACATCTCGGCGGGGCGATCGACGCCGACAGCGCCGACAAGGGCGCTCGGTTCATGCAGCTGTGCGACGCCCACGGCCTGCCGATGATCTCGCTGTGCGACACGCCGGGCTTCATGGTCGGTCCCGAGGCCGAGCAGACAGCACAGGTCCGGCACTTCGGCCGCATGTTCGTCGTCGGCGCGAGCCTCACGGTCCCATTCGTCACCGTGATCCTGCGCAAGGCGGTCGGTCTTGGTGCGATGGCGATGTCGGCCGGCTCGATGCACTCGTCGCTGCTCTCAGTGGCGTGGCCGACGGGCGAGGTCAGCGGTATGGGCATCGAGGGTGCGGTGAAACATGGCGCTCGACGAGAACTGGACGCGATCGACGACCTCGACGCCCGAGAGGCCCGCTATGACGAACTCGTCGAGCGGATGTACGACGCATCGAAGGCGCTCAACGCAGCGGCACACGGCGAAATCGATGATGTGATCGATCCTGCAGACACCCGTCGCCGGGTGGCACAGGTGCTTCGTCGTCCGCCTCGTATGCCGAGAGCGGGTCGACCGATGGTCGACACATGGTGAGGCCTACGCCGTTGCCGACCGGAACGCCTCGACATAGCGGCTGAGATCATCGAGCGCCCGCTCGTCAGTGGCACCCAGGCGGAAATTCCCCCGGAAGTCACTCACACCAGCCGCTGTCAGCGCCGGCACGGTAGCCACCGTGGCCTCGAGATCGACCGCACCGGCGTCGTCGACGACGCTAGGCAGGTTCCCAACGACACCCAGGCCGCCGGGATCACGTCCTTCCGCTTCCACGGCGGCCCGCATCCGGGTGATGCCTGCGGTGATGTCGGCGGCGTCGTCACCCCACGGGATCCAGCCTGCACCGAAACGGGCCAGACGCCGCATGGCCCGCGGTTGGGTCGTGCCGCTAACCCAAATCGGAACGGCACCTCCACCCGGCTTAGGCTCCTGCCAGATGTGGTCGAACTGAAGTCGGTCGTCGACGAACTCGACATCGTTGCCCGACCAGAGTGTCTGACAGACGGCCAGGGTGTGATCAAGTTGGCGACCTCGCCCAGCGAACGACAGCCCAGCAGCCTGGTATTCGTGCTGCTGCCAGCCGACGCCGACACCGAGGTCGAGTCGACCACCAGACAACACGTCGATCGTGGATGCCGTCTTCGCCAACACGACGGGGCGCCGAAGCGCAGCGAGCAAGATGTTGGTGGCGAAGCGGACCCGTTCGGTGACGGCGGTGAGGTGAGCGATGACGGTCAACGGTTCGAGCCAGTGACCATCAGGTCCGGTCGGCTGTCGCCCACCCGCGATCCCACCCCGGCTCGGGTCGGCGTAGGCGTCGAGGTCAGGTCCGAACGCGACATGGTCGGAAACCGCGAGTCGGTCGATGCCGGCCTGATCGGCGAGTCGGGCTCGGTCAACTAGGTGCTCCCATCCGCCGGGATCGGCGGCACTGAAGGTGACGAGGGTCAACGAGAGCTGTGGGGCCATGCCAGAGCGTGGCGCCCCAGCCGGGTTCGACGCAAAAACGGTCGACTCAGGCGCGACGACGGCCCCCGCGCCGACGGCGCCCGCCACCGGTGTCAGCCGGGGTGCTCGCCGGCTCGAACTCAACATCGGGCGCCGGAATGGTGCCGTCGAGCACCGCACGCATGCAGGCCAAGTGAGCTGGTTCGTTGCCACAACAGCCGCCGATGATGGCGACCCCGGCGGTGCGGACCCGGTGGGCGTGAGCACCGGCGACCTCGGGCGAGCCGGAGTAGGCGAGCTCGGCACCTCGCCACTGCGGGATACCGGCGTTGGCCTTGGCGATCAACGGAATGTCGCCTGCGACCGCGACCATCTGGATGAGTGCCGCCTCGGTGTCGGGCAGGTTGTTGCCGCAGTTTGCCCCCATGGCATCGACACCCAGCTCGCGGAGCCGGATACCAGCGGTCGTGCCGTCGACACCCATCATCGTGCGGCCGGCCGTGTCGAAGCTCAAGGTCACGGCGATTGGGAGGTCCGAAACGGAACGGCAGCCTTCGATCGCCGCTTCGATCTCCTCCATCGAGGACATCGTCTCGATCCAGAGCAGATCGGCACCTCCCTCGGCAAGGCCCGTCGCCTGTTCGGCGAAGACATCGGCGGCGTCGGCCGGATCGAGCGCACCGAGGGGCGCAAGGAGTTCCCCGGTCGGACCCATCGAACCAGCGACGAGAACTCGCCGCTCAAGCTGTTCGACGACGTGGCGGGCATGACGAGCAGCCTCACGGTTGATCTCAACGACCCGGTCGTCGAGTTTGTGCAGCTTTAGACGGAGGCGCGAGCCACCGAACGTGTTCGTCAAGACGATGTCGGAGCCTGCGTTGACGTAGGACTCGTGGAGCCCGTGCACCGTCTCGGGGTGATCGAGATTGAGGCGCTCGGGCGCGTCGCCGGCCTCAAGGCCGGCGGCCATCAGCTGGGTTCCGGTGGCGCCGTCGACCAAGAGCACGCCGCGTTCTGCAAGCAGCTCGGTGAGCACAGTGCGAGTCGTCATCTGCCCGAACCGTAAGGTTTGCCCCGTGGCTAACAACGCATGGGGGTGATCAGCGATCGCGTAGCTCTCGGCGCAGAATCTTGCCCGAGGCGCTCTTCGGGATGAGGCCGATGACCTCCATCAACCGGATCTGCTTGTAGCTCACGAGGTGCTCCCCCACGAACGTCTGCAATTCCTCGAGCGTGAGTTCGGCACCCGGCGCCAACTGCACGAAAGCCTTGGGCAACTCACCAGCTGCATCGTCGGGTACGCCGATCACCGCCACGTCGAGCACCTTCGGGTGCGTTGCGATGAGTCCCTCGAGCTCCGCGGGCGGCACCTGGAAGCCGTTGTACTTGATGAGTTCCTTGATGCGATCAACGATCGAGAAATACCCGTCCTCATCGACGATCGCGACATCGCCGGTGTGAAGCCAGCCCTCAGCATCGATGGTCTCGTCGGTGGCCTCGGGGTTGTTGAGGTAACCCTTCATCACCATCGGGCCGCGGACCCACAGTTCGCCTCGTTCCCCGATTGGCTGATCCTCACCCGTTTCGGGGTCGACGATGCGGCTCTCGACATTGCTGACCGCGACGCCGCTTGTGCCAGGCTTATTGCGGCCCTCGGGCGTGCAGTGGGTCACCGGGCTGAGTTCGGTCATGCCGAAGCCCTGCACAACCTCACAGTTGATGCGCTCGGCGCACTCGTTCTGCAACTCGACGGTCAACGGCGCGGCACCGGAGAAAACCTGCTTGACCGACGAGAGGTCGTACTGATCGACGATCGGTGCCTTTGCAAGTCCGAGCACCATCGGCGGCACAGCGAAGAAGCGAGTGACCTTGTGCTCGGCCACGAGCCCGAGGGCCTGCTCCATGTCGAAACGGGCCATGGTGAGCACGGTCACACCGTTGGTGAGCATGCCGTTCATCAGAACCTGCATGCCGTAGATGTGGAAGAACGGCAGGGCGGAGAGGCCGACCTCGTTCTCGGTGTAGACAAGCACGTGCTCCATCTGCGCAATGTTCGCCACCAGGTTGTAGTGGGTGAGCATCACGCCTTTGGGCAGGCCCGTCGTGCCAGACGAGTACGGCAACACCATCACGTGATCCCGCACGTCGACCTCAACCTGCGCGATCGGGTCGCCCATGAGCGAGGCGAGGGGAAGTGAGCCCTCAGCCGCGTCGATCGTCACAACCTCGGTGACGTCGGTGCCCTCGACCGCCTCCTTCGCGACCTCGAGGAACATGCCGATGGTGATGAGTATGGTCGCCCCGGCGTCCTGGAGTTGATGACGGACCTCGGCGGCGCCGTAGGTCGGGTTAATCGTCGTGAGCGTGGCGCCGGCGGTAGCTACCCCATGGAAGACGACCGGGAACTGGGGCAGGTTCGGCGCCATCAAGGCGATACAGGTGCCCGCGCCCATGCCTCGGGCCGCAAGTCCGCCGGCGAGGCTGCGAGAGGCCTGCTCGAGTTCAGCGAACGTGTACTGGTTCCCCGCCCCGTCAGAAACCGCAATGCGATCCCGGTAGGCCGACGCCTTGTGGAAGACGTAATCGGTGATCGACATCTCGGGAATGTCGACCTCGGGCAGGCTGCTGGTGTGGATGAGGCTCACGCTGATCTCCGATGGGCGGACAGGCGCTCCGAGCGTAGCCTCACGCCCGAGCCCGAGCGACGCCCGAAGGCAGGAGATACGGCGGTGTGCTCCGCTGCTGACAAGCGATCGAGCGAGGGGTACGTTTTCCTATGGCCTTGGTCCCGAAACGCCTTCGTCGCTTCTTCCGGGAAGTCCGCGCCGAGCTGCGCGGACGCAGAGCTGGTCGCGCTGGCCTCGAAGGCAATAAGGGCTACCGCTCCGTGCGTCACATCGTCGGCCCCACCGGAAACATGTTCTCCAACGGCTGGA